>NZ_JATABF010000024.1:0-77011 GCF_036533715.1 Vibrio sp. M260121
TTGACACGCTCAATTACATCATTCATTCTTTACTCCGTATTCTTTCCAAATTGCTGTTGTATTACTCGGGTCATATCATCATTGAAGTAGTCATCATCAGCATCCCAAGACGCGTCATGACCAACGGCGCGTTTTGTTTTTTCTCCCATGTCGAAATCACTAAAGTCATCAAGTGTTCTAGGCATACTTGGCACCATCTTCGTAATGCCAGGTACTGGGCCTCCGATATCGGTTTTCTCGTGTTCTTTTGGTGCGTAAGCTTCAACGAGGTCATCAACGGTTTTGGTGATCATGACTGAAGCGATATTTTCAACGCGCTCCACTTCACTCTCTTCCATCAGGCGCTTATGTCGTGGTGCGCTCAAGTCATTAACTGCCACATCACCATAAAGCGGAATTTTCCCGATAAAACGCCCATTTTCTGAGTAGGCCAGTACGTACTGAGTTAAGTCGTAAGGATTGAATCGCAACATGACCTTTGAACCTACGTACTCAAAAAGAAGCGGCGAACGGTAGCGGTTCGTTTCATGGTTGGAGTAATCGCCAGCGTTGAGGTCAACCAAGCCACCTTCGTGAACCTTTACGGCTTTACGAGTTCTCAGCAAACAAAGCGCTAACTGCTCTTGTGTTGGTTTAGGTATTTCTGATTGCTCGTAACTCTCTTTAAACACTTGCGCGTAACTCAGCTTCCGGCTTTTTGCCATCTCAGTGCGACGACCTTCTTCATGATTCCAACGGTGAATCCATGCGTCGAGATGCTCTAGAAATACATCGTAATCCACGGCGTTGTTCTCGTTGTAGTTCGCTGGCTTGTCGTCAATGTTTGCGCCCGTGTATGCCTCATCAAAAACAGGCTCACGCTCAAACTGACCAAAGCCACCTTTAGAATGCCAAAGGCGCTCAATAGGGTTTGCACGAGAGTTACCTTTTGAACCTTCGTTATCGTCGTAACGTCGGATCCAGTTAACCGTTGAACCCATCGCGGTTAACGCACCTTCAATCTCGTAAGCATCGAATTTCTTGTGTACGAGCTTTCCACTACCGTCACGCTTAGGTCGAGACATACGCCCAGTCATCGCTTCACTCAGCAAGACACTGCCTCGGTCAAAGATGTACTGCGTAGGGGCGTGATATTTACTCACCATGTTGTAAACAGCCAAACCAAGCATTTCTGTGTTTTCGCTAACATCAACGCTGTAACCAACAATCATCGAGCTATACACGTCAATGAAAGCCCAAATCACAGGGCGGAACACCTTACCGTTTCGCTTACAGAACACGCGACATTTGTGACCATCTCCAGCGACGATTTGCATGGCGTGCAACCCCTTGCGAGAGCGACGCTGAGCTGGAATAACGGTTTGCTGGAACTCAGCAAGACCAAAGCGTTTGAGTAAAACAAGTTCTTTTGGAATGTCTCGCTTTACACGGTTTTTAAAAGTGCCTAGACATGGCAGTTCCCAACCACGAGCTTCTGCAATACGACTCAAACGACGATAAACTTCCGTGAATGTACCGGACTTCATTTCAGGACGAAGATAATCCGCTTTGAATAATTCCCACGCTTCATCTGGCATGTCAGCAGTGCGAGTGGCACCACCTCTGCCGTCAAGCAACGCTGGAAGCCAGTCGCTTTTTGGGATGCGATTAACGCGCAAACCTGGAGAGTTGTAGAAGTAGCGGTGAATGCGACCAAAGGAGCAACCAGCTTCATCGGCAACTTTACGCATCGCCTCTCTTTGGTTCATGCCATCGTCTACATAGGTGCGCACACGAACACATAACTCATGCGCTACCGTCGCTCTTTCTTTTTGCTTGTCAGTCGCTAGGTCGAACTCATACCAAAGCTCTGCGCTAGACATTTCACGAGTTTCGGCAGATTGAGACTTGTCCGCTTCTTCTTTGGCAATTTGCTGCATCAAAGCCATGCGAGTTTCTGCTGGCAAGCAGTCGATGTGGTATTCAAAAGCCTTTGTACCTTGACGCTTACGCTTTTGATCATCCTTTGCTAGTTTGTTCAAACTAAGGCGAACGTTTTGTTCTGTTCCTGGCATGCCAGGAATTCCGACCAAATCCTTAACCAGATACCACATATCAAATACCCTCTAACAACTGCTGAACAACTCTTTTACGTTCTCGTCGAGCAACTCTAGAAGGCCATATGTCGCAAACATCAATCCCCAAGGTTTCGGCTATGATTTTTTCACCCCTATCGTAAGGTCCATTCAGGGCGTTATTTAACGTTGTTGGCTTCAATCCATGAAATTGAGACAGAGCACGCAAAGACCATCCTTTCTTATGCAAAGCAGCAACAATATCTTCGCGCGGCATGTCCGGCTTCTCTGAAAAATTAGTGCTTCCATTTGTCATTCTTGATACCCTAAAAAGTCAGTTCATGAACTAAATGCAGTAACTACCATTAATAATTGCGTTCATGATGTGAGTCAGTGCATTAACTATTGATCACAAATTGGTTCATTTCAAGCGTTGTTTTCTGTTTTTGCACTTTAAATTGTTCAATTTTTTGTAAGTTACTGATATTTAAATTGAATTAATTAAAAGAATGCGTGACCCAATTTTGGGTCGATAGCGTTCTTTTGTTGGAGAAAGAAAAAAACGATGAGCAATAGACTAGAGACTCTTTTAAAAGGACGGAGTATTAGGAAGGCGGCCCAAGAATGGGGAATTGCATTTAATACACTTAGGAATTGGATAAACTCTGATTCAAAAGCACCATTTGTCGCTATAGCAAAGATCGCAAAGCAAGAGGACGTAGACCTCAATTGGCTAGCCTATGGCGAGACCAGCACTCACAAAGTCGAGCAATCAAAAAGACACCTAAACGTTCCAAAATTCGGAGTGTTAGCCTCTGCTGGTGGAGGGTCATACATTGAAGAGGAAAGCGTCGAAGATTATTACCCATTCAGTCTGGAATACTTAAGACGTCTCCGCGTATCTCATGCTGATTTGATCATTGTAGAGGCTCACGGAGACTCAATGGCCCCATACATAGAAAGTGGTGATGACTTGCTGCTAAAGCGCGTTGAGTTCAATGCTGACAACGTTTTGAGTGGCGTTCATGTAATTAGCATTGATGGAATGCTAAAGGTTAAGCGCTTACAATACAGCCTTCAGAGAAACGGATACCGCATCATTAGCGACAACCCCGAATACCCTGAAGAGTTCATAGGCCTAGAGGAGCTCATGCAAGACCGTATGCGCGTAATTGGTGAAGTGGTAATGGTAATGGGGAGACCCAGCCAGCCAGCCAGCCAGCCAGCCAGCCAGCCAGCCAAGGATTAGAGGACGCGTAGCGAAACCAGTCAAGCAATGCGTTTACATGCAGCCAGATGGCTCGTGCTTAATGACAGGGCGTGGTAATTTTGAATGTCCAGTTCATGAAAATGGTGAATGCGGACTATATGATAAAGAAGAGCACAGAGAATTAGATGCTGTTTGATTGGTGTGTTATTTTTGGTTTGTTTTAAGTGGATTTAAAGCGAGTTTTAAAAAGGATCATGAATTCGCTTTAAATCCCTCCAATCCCTTATAGAATGGCACTTCATTGACTCTCTCTTAAAAATAACAATTTAGTTAGTTTTGATTTAACACCCTCAACTGGTGAGTGGGAGTTTACCCCAGCACCAGATTACAACGGCCCAGTTGAAATCACGTACACCATTACAGATGATGGCACGACAAATGGTGCATCCGATCCTAAATCGGTTAATGGCAGCGCGTCTTTCAATGTAACGGAAGTAAACGATGCACCAACAACGTCTGAAGTGACACTTTCTGATGTTGCGGAAGACAGTGCGGCGGTTGAGATTACCCAAGCTGATTTGTTGGCGAATGCGTCTGATATTGAGAACGATACGTTGACAGTGAATAGCGTTCAATTGGTCGACCCAAGTAGCGGTACATTGGATTTCGATAACGTCTCAGGTACATGGTCATTTACACCTGCTCCGGGCTACAACGGCACGGTGAATCTGACTTACACCATTACCGATGACGGTACGACGAATGGTGCTTCTGATCCTCAGACAGTGTCAGGAACGGCAACCTTTGAAGTCACCGAGGTGAACGATTCTCCGGTAACATCTGAGGTAACGCTAAGCAGTACGGAAGAAGATGGTGGTGCGGTGACGATTACTGCGACAGAACTTCTGAGTAATGCGAGCGACCCTGAGTCGGATAACTTGACCATTAGTAATGTTGCTTTGGCAGACCCTTCGGCGGGTACGTTGACGCAAGTCAACGCGACAGAATGGACGTTTGAACCTGCTGCAGATTTCTTTGGTGACGTTAACTTCACTTATGAAATTACAGATGACGGAACCACAAACAGTGCGCCAGACCCAATCACAATTGCGGGCACAGCAGTATTGAATGTTGAAGCGACTAATGACGCACCTGAAATCACAGCAACGTCGGTAACGGATACGATCAACGAAGCCGATGGCCAAAAAATAACGGGTATTAGTGTGAGCGACATTGACTTCACTGGTGCACAGGCGAACGAAATCATGACGGTGACGCTAGCGGTGACTGACGGTGACGTTCGTGTTGAGCCGCCGGCAGGTAGTGGTGTCACTGTAGGTGCGGGTATGTTTGGTGAAATTATCCTAATGGGTACACCAGATAGCATTAACTCCGTTCTTGGTGCGACAGATGCTTCTGAGGGCGTATTTGTAGATGCAGGAGACGTGGATGCCGCTTCATTTACCTTATCGGTGAAAGTCGAAGACAACGGTGTGTACTTTGAAAATGCATCGGGTACAGCATTGGAGGCGAATCAAGACTTCACTATCAATGTGACCCCAGTGGCTGATGCGCCAACGTTAGGTATCGATCCTCAGTTTAACTACATTCGTCAAATTGCTGCTAGCCAAACCGCGAGCAGTCAAGGCCTTGCAATTGTGGGTATCATGGCGGCGTTGACTGACATTGACGAGGTACTTTCACTGGAACTAACGGGTGTACCTGCTAGTGCAGAGGTGACAAGCGGTGTTTCTCCATCAGGCATTAGCTTCGATGGCACCACTTGGACAGTACCAATCGATGAAATTGATACACTAGAAATTGTAGCGACGGACACCAACAGTGGTATTGATATCGGTTCTTACGATATTTCGGTTACTGCGATATCAACAGAATCTAATGGCGATGAAGCGCAGTCTTCGCCTGTCCAAATTAGCTTGGATGTGAGCGGTGATAACGACGATATTGATCAGTCAAGCGCAACGGACGACAGCTACTTAGTTGGTGGAGACACAGGCATTAACTTAATCGGTGGGGAAGGTGACGACCTTATCGTAGGTGGCGATGGTGATGATGTGCTGATTGGTGGTCTAGGTTCAGACATCCTAACCGGTGGTGACGGCAGCGATACCTTCAAATGGACAGTGGACTCAGTTGACGAAGGGGCAGTGGATACCATTACTGACTTTACAGTGAACGAAGACAGTATCGACTTGCGTGAGGTCATCTCTGATCTTAACAATCCGATGATCGATATGGATGATCTGCTTGGCCACATTTCGGCAGACTACGATGCGGCTACCGAGGCGGTATCTTTAAACATCACAACCGACACCAATGTGCACCAAACCATTGTGGTTGAACACTTAGGTGATGCGCTGGACTTTAACGGTATGAGCTCGAACGAGATCGTTGAGTCACTGCTAAACAATAATGTGCTTGCCAATGGTTAACACAACCTAAAAGCAAAAGCGCGATAGCTCTTAGAGTTATCGCGCTTTTTTGTGTCTGGTATAAAAAGCAGTGTGCTGATTGATATTTAAAGCGTTGTTTAAACGTGAATGTCGAGTAGGCTGCCGATCACTTCATTGTTCTTATCAACAACCGATGCACCGATTCGATTATAGCTTGCAGCTTGAGTTAAGTTAACGAGCGGTTCGATTGGGTTTGAAGGCAATTCAGAGGAGACTTTATTGAAATTAAGCTCGTTGTCTTTGACGAGGTCAACTTTGTTAAACGCTAAATCATTTTCTTTCACAAAGTCTTGTTGAATTTCATGCGCAGCACCTTCAGCCATCTTCTGCGACAGCTGAATCATATTATATCCGGACTGAATTCCTGATACTGGCATGTTAACTCTCTCACTTGTTATGCTTTTGTTAGCATAGGAAGTGTTGCAATTTCGTGCAAGTTCTTTATTCGAACGGTTTGATTATGCAAACAGTTTTGAAAGCATATCGCGTTCTTCGTTAGAAAGAAGCGGGCTTTCCTTTTTGTTAAGCGATTGACTAATGTCACCCTGAAGCGACTTTAATTGGCTCGCTGTCAGCTCATTAATCTTTTGTCTCAGTTCATTAAACTGTTGAGTAGTCATTTCGATCTCCTCACATTTCTTGGGCTTCTTCTTCATCCACCCACCTCAGCGACCTCCATGGTCACAATTAAAGAATGTTCTAATATTCTTAGGTTAGTTTTTGAATGGTGTTTTTTTGTCCGAGTAATGTCAGTAAGCATCAAGTAACTTGTAAGACTTTTCCTATGAATAAAGGCGGTAATCATAAAGGGGTAGAATCATAGTCTACCCCTTTAATATGCCTCATTGGTTCAAGAGGCTTGTTTAGTTCACACGAACGGCAAACTTAGAGGCAAGAGAGTGCAACTCAGGCAGCATGCGGTAGATGAGGTGCAATTGCTGAAGCACCATTCGAGCAGAATGATCATCTTCATCACGCCATTCATTCAGGCGTTGTTCCAAATTAGTATCGTCGATCGACGACAAATCACACTCTTCGCTGTTGTGATGTAATTGTTGATGTAACACGTCCAAATGCTGGTGGATACAACGGTGTGCATCAAGCACCAATTGATGGATGGCCTCATCTTCTATTCTTGTGCGGTGTGCGCCAAGAGCAGAGATGTAGCTGAGCATGGCATGGTTAAGCGTTAAGAAGCGAAAACTCTCATCCACGGCGGTTCGATACTTACCAGGTTCTGCCAGCATCGTACTGATCGCGGAAGAAAGGTTTGCATCGTTATTGTGTGCCTGTCGACGGGCGATTCGGTAACTTAAGTTATCTTTCTTACCAATTCGGTACTGGCCAATGATTTGACCCAGGTATTGCTTATTGGCATCTATCGCGTCGGACATCACTTTATGCAGGCGCTTCGATTGCCAGTCAGGCAGAATGACTAAAACGGCGCCAACCGCCAACACACAGCCAATCAAGGTATCAGCAAGTCGAGGCAGTACCACGGCGTAGCCTTCGCCTAATTGGTTGAACAGGAACAACACGAGTAGGGTGATAAAGCCGGTGGCATAACCGTAGTTGTTGATGCGAAACGCAAAGAACATCACCCCAGAGATGACAATGAATACCAACTGGCTTTCTTGAGAAGGGAAGAAGGTCAGCAGGGGCACACCTATCAACAAACCTGCAAGTGTTCCGATAACGCGGGCAGTAAGTTTTTGTCGTGTTGCGCTGTAGTTAGGTTGGCAAACAAATAGCGTAGTAAGCAGAATCCAGTAACCACGGTCAATGTCGAACGCTTGGATAATTCCGTAACCGGCAGTTAGGGCAATCGACATGCGTAGTGCGTGGCGGAACAGCATCGAATCTTTGTGTAAGTTCGCTGAGATGCGTTGCCACATGGCTTTCAGCGTATGTGGGTTTGTATCATCCAGCACATCCTCTTCGAGGCGCTCTGCGTCTGGGTTATTAATATTGCTGAGTTGTTTTTCTACCGTCGCTAAGTTATTGAACAGGTAAGTAAGCTGAGCCAATAAACGCTTCCAGTGGCTTTGTTCTTGTTCTTCCAAGTAACCTAGGGAGTTTTGTAGCTCTGCCAATGCAAGAATAGATTGATCAGTATGGGTGTATTCATTGCCTAGTCGAATCGCATGAGCAATATCGCGACAAGCTTGCGCTTGAGATTCCAGTAAGTACTTAAAGCGGAACAAAACGTCTGAGCGCTCAAACTCAGTAGCCAAATCTTGGTATCGATAGTGGCTTGAACTCACACGCTCGTGAATGTCTTGCGCAATAAAGTAAATATTAAGGAAGCGGTCGCTTGGACCATCGATATGACCGCGCTTAGAACGGCTTAACAGCGTTGCTTTACAAGCATTCAGTGCATTAACGGTAGCAGCATTTAGCTTTGCCGCCTCGATGCGCATAGGCTGCGGAGTTAAGTTTGTGACAGGGTGGAACAGCTTCGCTTTGGCATCGAGGTAGTTCGCAATTTGTAAGAACACCGTTGCTAAGCTTTGTTGAACAGGTTGAAGTGGCCAGAACATCTGCCAAATCATCGACATAAAGTAGTACCACGCCGCACCAGTCAACAGCAGCAATGGTTGGAACCAAATATTGGTGCTTTCATGAGCCCCAAGCATGGTGTAGATGGCAATCAATAAAGAGCCGAACGCGATGCTGGCGTATTTAGGCCCAATAGCGCCAAGCATAATAAAGCCGAACGTCGAGACAAACAGGCCGATGGCAAAAGCCCATGGTGTATCAAATAAGATCTCAATTGAGAAAGCAGCGACGGCGAAACAGATAAAGGTAAGAATGAGCGCTTTTATCCTGCCAGTGAAACTGTCGTCGCTCTCAGCCAAAGCAGCAGCAATCACGCCTAAGATAAGAGGAGTAATCAACGTATGTTGCTTAAAATACCAAGCAGGAATCACCACGCCTAAAAGGGTGATAAGAATCAGAATGCTGTAGTTAATGGTTTTGTTTGCCCAATAGAGGCGAAGTTTTAAAGCAGCTTGCACGATGCGCCTTTCGTTGCCGGTGGAAAACAGGAGAATTTTAACAAACTCACTATAGCGTGTTTATGACCTAATTTAATAAAAAACGTCACTTGCTCAGGAAATCAACAGAATTGTCATTGACTTAACTTGTTGAGAGAGAATCATGAACGAACCGCTGTTCACAAATTCAACAGTAATGTGAATTTTAATTAAGAATACCGACAGAAGGCGATTTGTGCTTCATCCATCGCTACAATTTAACTGACTAAAATGATATAAAACGAGAACTTCTCTATCAAAAGGCGCACCTTTCATGCAGCTTACTGCCACCAATAAAGCACAGTTTTTTATTCAAAATGAGTATTACCAAGTCGAAATAAAAGAAAACAGTGTTTTATTAAGTTCAGTCGGCAGTGAAGAGCACATTCCATTTACGATTTGGAATGGCAAAGTTGGCGTTAAACGCGGTTTGCTCTGGAGCTCTCTGCAGTTTTTCGCTCATGAACAAGATGGCAAGCAACAAAGTTGGTTAGTGCAAGGTTTGCCTTGGCCACAATGTCGTAAATTTGCGGTTGAAGCGGTTCGTCAATATCAAGACTGGCATAACAACCAGTGCCGAAAACTTGCTGAATACCTCCCTAAGTGGGAAGACGAGTTGTATCAACTCAAGCATCTTCCAGCTTATCTCTCGCATTCGAGAGTGCAAAATTGGGTCGACCAACTTAACGGCGAACTTGTTGAAATCAAAACCAGCTTGGTAGAAGCGAAAATGCGTATGCCTAAGCGAATGGCAGAGATTGAGCCATGGTTGTCTGAGACCTCTCAGACCTTGAGTGAACGTAACCATGAGTGGCTAGAGAATGAGCGTCCGAACTGGGAAGTTCTGTTTAGCCGTATTGAGTCTTCACCGCTTAACCTTTCTCAGCAGCATGCAGTGCTGCTCAATGATGATCATAACCTTGTTCTTGCTGGGGCGGGTTCCGGTAAAACCAGCGTACTGACTGCTCGCGTGGCTTATTTACTTCAGAGCCACCAAGCGCAGGCAGAAGAGTTATTGATGTTGGCATTTGGTCGTGACGCTGCGAAAGAGATGAAAGAGCGCTTGGTCGATAAAGTGGGCTTGGCGGCAGAAGGCGTTCGCGTGAATACTTTTCACCAACTTGGTCTGCGCATTTTAAACCAAGTGGAACCTCAGCCGGTAGAAATCAGCCCACTTGCTTTAGATGACAATCAACGTACAGCATGGTGCATCGATTGGCTCAAGAAGCATTGGATGACACCGACTAACTTTAAGCGCTGGCAAAAGCACTTAGATAAGTGGCCGATTGCGTACTTGAAAGGTGATGATGAGCTAGGCAGTCACTCCGAAAACCCGAAATTGATCGCTTGGCTAGACAATCAACTGTCACAGCTTGCTGCGGTTGGCCTGACTAAAAAGCAAGTGCAAGAAAAGCTGGTGAATCACCAAGACTATACGCGCTTGAACAGTGAGCTTGCACTGTGTTGGCCGTGCTTTAGTGCGTGGCAAAAGATGCTAAAAGAGACCAATCAGGTGGATTTCCCAACGATGATCAGTCGAGCGACGGATTACGTTAAAAAAGGGAAATACATTTCGCCTTGGCGCTTTATTATGGTGGATGAATACCAAGATATCTCTCCTGACCGTTTAGCGCTTATTGAAGCGCTATGTGAGTCAACAGAGAAGCAAGCGGGAGCAACCTTGTTTGCTGTAGGCGATGATTGGCAGGCAATTTATCAGTTTGCAGGGGCCGATGTGGATCTCACAACGGGCTTCCAAGATCGATTCACACACTCAACCGTGCATCATTTAGACACCACGTACCGCTTCAACAACCAAATCGGTGATGTGGCAAATACCTTTGTTCAAGAGAACCCTTCTCAGTTGCCGAAGACGCTTAACAGCCACAAGCAGCGTAAACAGAAGAGTGTTCATACTGCACCAAGCAACCAAGTTGAGAAGATCCTTGACCAACTGAACCAGCAAGCGAAGAAAACCAAGTCGGTGTTGCTGTTAGGACGAAACCATTATCACAAACCCGATCTATATGACGATTGGTTGAAGCGTTTCCCGAACCTTGAGATTCGTTTTATGACGTGTCATGCGAGTAAGGGCAGAGAAGCGGACTTTGTGATTATTCTGTCGGTGGATGAAGGTCAATTCCCAGCGAAGAAGAAGCAAGCACATATCGATGGGGCATTGAGTGAGTCGAAAGACAAATACCCTTATGCAGAAGAGCGTCGTTTGTTCTATGTTGCTTTAACTCGTGCGAAAGAGAAGGTTTGGATCACCCACACAGGTGCAGGTTCTGCTTTTGTACAAGAACTGGTGAATGGCGATTATCCAATCGTCACTTCAAGATAATTCCTTCCCATTACTTGGGTAAAACAAAGGCGATACTGAGTATCGCCTTTGTTTTATTTGGAAGCGTCGTTAATAGGAATTACGTGCGCTCAGCAAGATATGCTTCGTAGTCTGGTACTTCAATATCCACTTCTTGGTCGATCAGCGGAGAGTTGAATAGGAATTTTGCGGTCGCACGGTTCGTTGCCACAGGAATATTCCATACGCTTGCAATACGTAGTAGGGCTTTTACATCAGGGTCATGAGGAACCGCATTCAGTGGATCCCAGAAGAACACAAGCACGTCAATGTTGCCTTCAGAAATCAAAGCGCCAAGTTGTTGGTCGCCACCCATTGGGCCGCTGATCATGCTCTTGATAGCAAGGCCAGTTTCTTTGCTCAGCATGTGACCCGTTGTACCGGTCGCGTACAAGAAGTGGCTTTGCAGCTTCTCTTTGTTCTCTTTCACCCAACGAAGCAATTCAGGCTTGCAGTTGTCGTGGGCAACCAATGCCACATGTTTGTGCGCTGGCATGGTACGAGTTGTTTTTTGCATCAAGTTATTTCCGTTTTTATGATTTTAAATTCGCTGCATCCAATAAAACACGTTTTTTGCCCATCAATCAACAGCCTTAACACTGAATGTAGGTCTATATTCTGACGGAGATAACGAATCTTCAATTGTGTCGTCATGAAGTGTCTTTGGCGTCAGCGCCTTAATGGTTGGAGACGCGTGTTTTTCATACGGTTGATGACGCAAGTAGTGGACTGCCTGCATGACAGAAAGGCGACCCTGTTCCACCATTTTGTCTGTTGGTGCGAACAAAACTTTGTGACGCAACAAGCCACGATAAACACCATGACTTAGGTACACAGAAACCAAACCAATCTCCTCGGTTTTTTCTGCACTGCGTAACTCGCTGATGGCAGCCTCAATCGCTACCGCGCTGCCAACAATGTAATCAATGTTGCCCATATCAATGACACGTTGCACAAGGTTACGTTGAAGCTCTTTGTCGTTATCTGCCCAATACGAATCGACGATGCGGATGTCGCTGTCTTTAATGGCTTCGTAAAAACCAGTTGTGACAGGCTTTGTTCCACCACGGGTTCTTGGGCCCAACAAAAGAGCGATATTGGTTTTGCCTGATCCTTTCGGGTGCTTCTCTGCAAGGTACTTACCCGCTTCATAGCCCATCCAGTACCAGTCAACACCGACAACGCCTTTGAGTAACTTTGATTGCTCTTCGTCGAGGTCAAGCTGGTTGACGGTGGCAAAAACAGGCGTCTTACCAACCCAACTTTGGAGATTGTGCTCGTAGGCTTGCGGATCTACGGTGCCAAGAATTATGGCGTCTGCGCCCCATTGGGAACACAGAGCGAGCTGTTGCTCCTGACGAGTTTTGTTCGGGTAGCCGCCCGCTTCGAGAACACGAAGGTCAACACCGAGTTTTTCCGCTTCGGAAACCATTCCATAGTTTACTGACAACCAGTATGAATCCTTTAAATGAGGGTATATGGCACAGATTTTCTCAGCCGCAAAAGTAGGCACTGAAGCGAAAAGTGACAATGCGAGTGTAGAATGCTTGAAAATTGTGCGAAATGAACGCTGATTTATAACCATGAAATGAAGTTCGTTGGCATAGATTAAGTAAACACTGCAAAATATAACGTAATATGTCGCCGAACACGAATATTAAGGTCAGGAAAATATGTTGCTAGCTACCGCAAGCATCGGTCGTAAACTGTTGTTGTCCTTCATTGCTATGGCAATGTTGGTGATGTTATCAGCGTTAATCGGTGTATCAGGGTTCTCTCTGGTGGCAAAAACAGAAAGGAACGTCGTGGACTCTGCCATACCGGCAATGATAGAAGCTCGACAAGTATCAGAGCTCAGTACCCGTATTATTTCATCGGTGCAAATGTTGTCGAATGCGCAAAATGAACAAGAGCGTAAAGAGGCGGGACGCGTCCTGTTCGATCAACTTGAGTCATTGCTGACGCACATTAAAGAGTTGGGTGGCGAATCTTTTGATGCTCAGCTTCTTGAAGCGCTAGAAAATAACGTCCAGAACGTGATTAACAACCTAGCGGAGCTCGGCGTCACAGTAGAACGTAAATTGTGGCTAACCAAAGAGATCGACACTCGCGTTGAGGAAATGCGTTTGTTGAGCGAAGAGTTAGAACAGTTAACACGTACTCAAGTACAAAACACCAGTACGATTGCGGTTGCCAACGTTACCCATATTTATGACCTGTTGGAATCCAACAAGAAAGCCCAAGTGTATCAAGCACTGGACGCGTTAGTTGAAGTCGACCTAGACCTGACTGAGCGACTGCATGAACTGCATTTGTTGGCGTTTAAAATGCTCAACCAGATTGAAGAAGCCCGCACGCTCACCAATGTCGACCGTATTCAACAAATCCAAACGGCGTTTGAAGATAACCTCAAGATCATGAAGCGTCGTGTGCTTGCGGTAGAAGACCCAACTCGCTCAGAACAAATGAGCCAGTTGCTCACTGATCTTGGTAAACGCCAAGTTGTGTTCACCATCTTGCTTCAACAGTATGAGAACAATGAACAGTCGCAAGAGTTAATGCAAAAAACGCTTGAGCTTTTCTCTGAGTTGAATGGCACGGTGAATAAGCTGGTGGATGACTCTAACCAGACCACGCGCGTTGCTGTTGACCAACTGACCAGCACCTTGAAGTTCGCTCAGTGGTCTCTGACGGTGATTTCTATCATTGGCCTTATCATCGTCGTAATCATTCTTTGGCGCGTTGTTTACGTCTCTGTAGTGAAGCGTTTAGCAGAGTACTCATCTGCGCTACTGTCTGTTGCTCAAGGTAACCTTGCGGTTGAGCTAGAAGTAAAAGGCAAAGATGAGCTGGCACATATGGGGCAAGCGATCATCACGGCACGTAACACGGCACAAGCACTAAAAGTTGTCGCTGAAGGCGAGGCGCAAGCCAAACGTGAGCTGGAAGAGCACAAGGAGCACTTGGAAGAGCTGGTTGAGCAACGTACATCCCAGTTGAAACAAGCAAACCGTCGTTTGAATGAAGAGGTGTTAAACCACGCTAAAGCGCGCAAACAAGCGGAACAAGCAAGCCGGGCGAAATCTGCTTTCCTTGCGACGATGAGTCACGAAATTCGTACGCCAATGAATGGGGTGCTGGGAACTGCCCGTCTACTGATTGACTCTGGTTTGAATCCAATGCAAAAACGCTACGCGGAAATCATCAACCGCAGTGGTAAAACCTTGTTAGCCATTTTGAATGACGTATTGGATTACTCGAAAATCGAAGCCGGACACTTGGAGATCCGCAGCTTAGGCTTCGACTTGCATCAGATGGTGGAAGATACCTTCCAATTGATGAACGGAAAGGCACAAGAGAAGAAGCTCTTGTTCTCTTACCATATTGAAAGTGACGTCGGCCGTTACTGGAAAGGAGACGTTACTCGAATCAACCAAGTCTTAAGCAATTTGGTTGGTAACGCGATTAAATTCACTGAAGAAGGTGAGATTGATATCTACGTTAGCCTTAACCCAGAAGATGAGTCACAAGTTCTGTTTGAAGTGTCTGACACAGGTATTGGCATTGCCAAGAAAGATCAGAAAACGCTATTTGATGCCTTTACCCAAGCGGAAGGTGGGATGAACCAAACTGGTGGCACTGGCTTAGGCCTGGCAATCAGCCGTCGCATCATTCAGGCCATGGGTGGTTGTTTGGATGTGGATTCGGAAGAAGGCCACGGTAGCCGCTTCTGGTTCTCTATTCCCCTAGAAGAAAGCGAGCCAGTAGAAACCGTAACGATTGCAAATGCCCGCTGTAAGGTTCGTGCAAAAGTCCTACTTGTAGAAGATAACCCTGTTAACCGCGTGGTGGCGGAAGGCTTTTTAGAGAGCATGGGGCATGAAGTTACGATGGCAGAAAATGGCCTAGAAGCGGAGCAGATCATTGACAAGCATGATTTCGACATCGCTTTGGTTGATATCAACTTGCCAGATTGTAACGGTGCTGATTTAATCCACCGCCTCAAACGCATAGAGCGTAATAAGCCAGCCGACAAAGCATTGGCTCCAACGCCAATGGTCGCGGTTTCTGCTCATGTATTTGCTGAAGAAGTGGAAAGCTACTTAGCCGCAGGCTTTGACGGTTATTTACCGAAGCCAATGGAAAAAGAAGCGCTTGCGGCGCTCATTCAAGACATGTTGGATGGCAAACAGCTCTTACTACCTCAAGAGTGCGTTCTTCAAGATGAGACAACGACAACAACGAATAACAATGAAATGTTAGTCACAACAGACCCAATAGCAGAGGAGCCAGCGATGGTAATCATCAACCCGAATGTGATTCAATCAGACATGAAGTTTTTGGGCAGAGAGAAGATGCTGCACATCATCGATTTGTTCCGACAAACCAGTGCTGATGTATTAAGCCAAATGGAAGCTTCAGCGGAAAATGGTGAGAGCCGAGCGGTAAAAGATCTAGCCCACAAACTGAAAGGTAGCGCAGGTAGTTTAGGTTTAACGGCTTTAATGAACACATGTCAGAGTATTGAGGTTGCAGCGGAGTCGCTGGAGGCATACACAGAGCATCACAACGCGTTAAAAACACAAGTGAGTGAGTCAGTGATTGCTTTGGATAATTTGATGGCGCAATAAGTTCTTCACAGGCTTACTGCTTGAACGATAAACAAAAACCTCCGGTTTGCGCCGGAGGTTTTTTTCTATTCGGTCAGATCATCTTCCCACTCGAACCGAGTGTCTAGGGCATAAGGATCATCTTCAAATGGATGTTCAACTCTGCCACGCAAGTATTCGAGTTGGTGCTCTAACATGTTGACCGTGTCGTAATCCCCCTCTGAGCAAGCAACGTAGATCTGTTGCTCGAGAGCGGCAATGTTGTCTCGGATACCCATGAGAACCCCCTTAAATCATCAACGATTCTCAAAACGATTATAGTCAAGTAAACCAAATTCGATCGGTTGTTTTGTACGATACCAAGCGTGGATTCGATCGCTAAATGGCCAGAACTTTTCTGAGCTTCGGCGAATCGCAAAATTATCCAGTAACTTAACGTAATCACTCTCTGATTTTAGGGTGCTAAATTGATCGACAAATTCTTTTACTTGATCTTCTTCGATCGAGAAAAATGCCGCCGGATAGCTGCCAACGACTCCTCGAACGATGGTCATATCATCGTTGGCAAAGTCACGGTTGCTCTCTTCATTAAATAGGCTCGAAATGTTGATGTGCGCATTATTGTGAAGAAGGGTAAACAGCTCATCTTTCCCTGATTCACTGCGAACCATCAGCATGGTGATTTGCGGAACGGTTTTTAATCCCTCTCCACGAACTTGGTTGATACTCGCCAATTGCTGTTCGCTTTCTACTGTCAGCGCCGTATCGATGATGTCGTAGCGTGGCAGCAGGATAGGTGAAACTTGCTTACGTAGAATATCCAATAGCTCTGACTTAGGATCGTCAGTATGGTAGACGACGCTAGTTGGCTGACTAAATGGAGCGACATTGCGTTGCAAGAAATCACTTAACTGGCGAGGTTGATCTTGGTACCAGCTTGAATGTTCTTGGTGACGCATATCCGCAGGAAGTAGAGCGATGAAGTTACTTTCCCCTTCCAGACGTAAGAAGTCCATGAACATACGAGTGATCAATTGGTGGCCAAAGTTACCGTAAACATCGAAACCAGCAACGAGCAGGTAGTGAATGCGCTCTAGGAGGGCATAGTCCAATACCCAAGCGGTTTTGGGTTGCTCACCAACTAAGCCTTGTACCACCGATGCACTGTCAAAGTGTCGGAATACGGTAAGCGCAGCATTGGGGTTGGTGCCGTTGCCATCCCAAATTACGTCCGTAGAAAGGTGTTCACCGTTCTTAAACCATTTGTTGATGAAGTCAGATTTTGCTTCTAGGTAACGCGCTTGTTGGCGTGAGTATTTCACCCAGTTAGTCACGGGCACGGTATTACTCTCAAGCTCTCCCGGTAGCTTTAAATTGGCCGCTTGCGAGCGGTAGAATTCGTTCACTTCAGGGATGTCGGCTTTGTCTGGGTCTAGGAAGAATACCCAAAAGCGGTCATTAATCACGTTTAACGCCAGCTGCCCACGACATACCGGACCTTTGATGTAGGCCATGATGGTGTTCTGAGCGTTGTCCAACATAAATTTGAAGCGAGACTTCACAGGCAAATCAATGAAAGCCGTCATTGGGTTTGCCGCGATTTCAGGCTCGTAGCTTGGTAATTTCGCTACTTTGTAATCGGCATCAATGAACCATTTTTTCCAGTTCTCGATACGTTGTTTGTTCAGCGCAAACGGCATGTGCGTCTTGTCGACAATAGTACCTTGCTCAGGAATGATTCGGTAGTACACGCGCTCAACACCCGGATCATCATAAGGACGACGCGTTGTGATGCGTTTTACTGGCTCTCCCGGTGGTGTCGAAGATCGAACGAGAATGAAGAATCGTGGTTGCTCACCGTCCAGTTCAGAAAAGAACAGGTGCGATAAGAAAAGGTGTTCGTAAATATAACGAGCGGCGAGCTGGTTTTTGCGAGAACTCTTGTTCAGCAGCGTCTCGTATTTCTGAACCTCAGCTTTTTGTTGCTCGGTAAGCGGGATATGCGCATTCATGATGCCGCCATTTTCCAGCCAAAGCATGAGCGTTTGATATTCTATCGCCGTTAGATTCGGCATCCCGAAAGGCATTCCCCATGTCGGGTTGTCTTGTTCGTATTTTGCGTACTCTTCAATCGTCGGACACGTTTGTTCACGGTCGATGGAAAAATCGAAGCCTTCTAATTGAACTTGATCAGGGAGTGGATGACGTTCCTTTTGTTGAAGCATACGAGCAATCAAACCTGCATCCATATTAGCCGCCATGCTCTGCTCACGCTCGTTGAGCACAGGATGGAAGCCAGCATCACGCCATTCTTGCGTAGTTTGCGCGTCTTCAAATAAGCGAGTTGGGGCTGCTGCGCTCAAGCGTGTGCCTTCGTAAACCAAAGCTTTGCTTGCACCACGGTCGATGCCTTCTACGGAAGAGAGTTTTAACTGACAAGGGGCATCGTAGCAGGCATGGCAAACAACACATCGATTATCGACGATAGGTTTTACTTCATGTTGAAAGAAATCCGCTTGGGGTGTTTCAATAGCAACAGTACGCTCACGCACTTCTTCAGGGCCAAACAGTTTGTCGTAGTTTAGGCCCGCATAGGTCGCACAACCTGCAAACAGAGTGGCGATACACAGTGTGAAAATTAAACGTAAATTCATTGAGTTATTTTGAGTAAATTGAATTTGCGTTAATTAAAGCAAAATAAGCGGTTAAATACCAAAAAGAAGCGGGATTAGTCGCGAAAAACAAAAAGAAAACCCACCAAGGTTGGTGGGCTTTTTCGGTAGTTGCAAAAGAAACTAGTTCATTTTTTTAACTTCTTGCTGAAGTTGCTCTAGCTGCTTCATCTTGCCTTGTAGGCCAAGAGATTGGTAGCTAATTGACGCCGGGTTCATCATCTGACCTTGCTGCATTGGGTAATCTGGCAGCGTCTTGAAGAATTCACCAAGAACGTCTTGGATAGGTACGAACAACCACATGTTGTCAGCCATCCAGCGCAGGTACATACCTGATTCGTGCGGAGCTTTCTCGAATGGGTCAGCACGTAGGTGAATAATTTGTGGCCAGTTTGGAGAGAAGCGAATCGCGTTAGAGATATCACCTTCAAGAACCGCGAAGTTCAGTTTCCAGTCATTCCAACGTACTGCGTTTAGCTCGCCGTTCGCTGTGAAGTAAAGTAGTGACTCACGTGGACCTTTCTCTTCTTTACCTTGGAAGTAAGGCATGAAGTTGTAACCGTCGATGTGTACGCGCCAGTCTTTACCGTTCGCTTTGTAGCCTTTCGCTAGCTTCTCTTTCACGTCAGGAACGCCAGCTGCAGCCATTAGTGTTGGTAGCCAGTCTTGGTGTGCCATCATTTCGTTGATCTTAGTTCCTGGTTCAATCACGCCAGGCCAACGAACAAGCTGAGGTACACGCATACCGCCTTCCCAAGTGGTACCTTTCTCACCATGGAATGGTGTTGCACCGCCGTCAGGCCATGTAACTGTCTCTGCACCGTTATCGGTTGAGTAGATAACGATGGTGTTATCAGCCACACCAAGATCATCAAGTTTGTCCAGTAGAATACCCACTTGATCATCGTGTTCTAGCATACCGTCAGCGTAGATACTGATGCCTGATTTACCTTGGTACTTCTCTTGTAGACGTGTCCAAACGTGCATACGAGTAGTGTTGTGCCAGATGAAGAATGGCTTGTCTGCTTTCACGGCTTTTTCCATGAACGCCAGTGACGTTTCTAGGAATTCTTCATCCGCGTGCTCCATACGCTTACGCGTCATTGGGCCGGTATCTTCAATCTTACCGTCAGCAAAAGACTTGATTACACCACGAGGGCCGTAGTTTTTACGGAACTCAGGATCTTTCGGGTAGTAGTAAGTTTCTGGTTCTTCTTCAGCATTGAGGTGATAAAGGTTACCGAAGAACTCGTCGAAACCGTGGTTAGTTGGCAAGTGTTGGTCTTGGTCACCTAAGTGGTTTTTACCAAACTGAGCCGTCATGTAGCCTTGACCTTTTAGTAGGTCTGCAATGGTCGGTGCCCAATCAGGGATACCGTGAGTAGAGCCTGGCATACCGATTGTAAGCAAGCCAGTACGGAACGGTTCTTGGCCTGTGATAAATGCTGCACGGCCTGCAGTACAAGATTGCTGACCGTAGTGGTCAGTAAATAGTGCGCCCTCGTTTGCAATACGGTCGATATTCGGGGTTTCGTAACCCATCATACCTTGGTTGTATGCACTGATGTTCCAGTAACCAACATCATCACCAAAGATCGCTAGGATGTTTGGTTTGTCTGCTGCCACTGCTGCGCTTGAGGTTGCCAGTACGCCGAGACCGACAGCCAGCTTGCTCATTTGGTTAGCCATAAAAACTCCAAATTGGTTGTAAGTTGGAAAAGAAGCTTAGGTACCGCCCATGCTTCGTTGACTATTAAGTTAATGATGCAATTGAAGAATGTCGCTTTATAGTGTTTATAACCATAAGTTATGTAGAGAAATAACTTGTTGTTTTATCTGTTGATTGTTTCGACCTTAGAATTTGTGGGGAAAACTGAAGCGAGACTCAGGTCACGTTAATCCGCCTTCTAAATAGGGATATAAGACCTTAGTGTTAACCAAAGTATAATTATGCCATTTGATTCGCATTAGTCTGTTTTGTGAGCTATACGTTTGTGTGCAGGATGCACTTTTCTATTACATACAGAGGTTTATATGACAGCGAATTATGGCGTGAAACGCCGATTAGCGATTCTTGCCGCTGCTTTTATCGGCGCGACAAGTAGCAGTATCGCAGCAGAGAAACCGAATATTCTGGTCATTTGGGGCGATGATATCGGTCAATCTAATATCAGTGCTTACACATTTGGCTTAATGGGATACAAAACACCAAACATCGATAGTATTGCAAAAGAAGGCATGATGTTCACCGACTACTATGGTGAACAATCTTGTACTGCTGGCCGTTCTACCTTCATTACCGGACAAACGGTATTGAGAACTGGCTTAAGTAAAGTTGGCCTTCCGGGTGCAGATTTGGGTCTTCAGGCTGAAGATGCAACGATTGCAGAAATGCTTAAACCACTGGGTTACATGACAGGTCAGTTTGGTAAAAACCACCTTGGCGACAAAGACGAACACCTTCCAACCAATCACGGCTTCGACGAATTTTTTGGCAACCTTTACCATTTGAACGCCGAGGAAGAACCTGAGAATGTGGACTACCCGAAAGATCCAGAATTCCGTAAGAAATTCGGTCCTCGTGGTGTAATCAAGTCTTTTGCTGACGGCAAAATCGAAGATACCGGTCCTCTAACGCGTAAGCGTATGGAAACGGTGGATGGAGAAACGTTAGATGCGGCGCTTGATTTTATGGATCGAGCAGTGAAGGCTGACAAACCTTTCTTTGTCTGGTGGAATGCAACTCGCATGCACTTCCGCACTCACGTGAAAGAAGAAAATTTGGGTAAAACAGGCATCAGTTTTTATGCTGACGGTATGGTAGAACACGATAACCAAGTAGGCGAGCTGCTGAAAAAAGTGGATGACTTGGGCATCAAAGACAACACCATCGTATTCTACTCAACCGATAACGGCCCGCACATGAACTCTTGGCCAGATGCGGGTACAACGCCATTCCGTGGTGAGAAGAACACCAACTGGGAAGGTGCGTTCCGTGTACCTGCAATGGTTCGTTGGCCTGGTAAGATTGAAGCGGGCAGCGTTTCCAACGAAATTATGCACCACATGGACTGGATGCCAACGCTCCTAGCTGCTGCCGGTGATGATCAAATCAAAGAGAAGCTGCTAAAAGGCTACACGGCGGGTGATAAAACATTTAAGAACCATCTCGATGGGTACAACTTCTTGCCTTACCTAACTGGTAAAGAAGAAAAAGGACCACGTGAAGAGATCTTCTACTTCACTGATGATGGTGATTTGAGTTCACTTCGCTTCCGCAACTGGAAGATCGTATTTCTAGAGCAGCGCGCAAAAGGAACACTGCGTATCTGGGCTGAACCATTTACTCCATTACGTGTGCCTAAGATCTTCAACCTACGTATGGACCCATACGAAGTGGCGGACATCACGTCGAATACATACTACGACTGGTTGATTGACCACGCATACATGTTGGTTCCAGCACAGGCTTATGTGGGTAAATTCTTGGCAACGTTCGAAGAATTCCCACCGCGACAAAAAGCAGCAAGTTTCTCACTTGATCAAGTGATGGAGAAGTTGCAGGAAAGTCACAATAAATAAATTGATTGCAAGTAAACGTGGGGCTCTTCGGAGCCTCTTTTTTGCGCCTCGTTTCAGTTTTTCTTAAAACTCGTGTAATTGCTTGTCTAAAAAGAAAAAACACTTCTATCTTTGATCAGAGTATAAAAAGAATCACACACAAGGACAGTTATGACTCAGTGGGCATGTTGGAAGCAGGCTCTGATCGGCCTAGCAGCGCTCGTCAGTTTTTCTCTGTTTGCACAAGAAACGCTTTCTTCACAAGAACCTCTTGCCGGGCAGCAAGTAGGGACGGACACACCTAAATCAATCGATTCCTCGAAGCTTACCTATGTTGGTAGCGAAGCGTGTATTGATTGCCACAAGAAAGAAACCGAAGCGTGGCAAGGTTCTCATCACGATATGGCGATGCGTCATGCCGATGCGGAATCTGTTCTCGGTGACTTTGATGACCACACATTCACCTTTGAAGGGAAGCCAAATCGCTTCTATCGAAAAGGGGAAGAGTATTGGGTCAATATCCAAGGGCCTGATGGTGAATGGCATGATTACAAAATCAGCTACACCTTTGCGTGGGAGCCGCTTCAACAATACATGGTGGAATTCGAAGACGGACGCGTACAGTTAATCCCTTTCGCTTGGGATTCGAGAACCAAGCAAGAGGGCGGGCAGCGATGGTTCCATCTTTATCCCGATACCACCCCAAAAGATGAGTTCTACTGGACGAACACGGGTCAGAATTGGAACTTCATGTGCGCCGATTGCCATTCAACCAATCTAGAAAAAAACTACGATGCAACAGCCAATACGTATTCGACGACCTGGTCAGAAATCAACGTCGGTTGCGAAGCATGCCATGGCCCAGCCAGTGAACACGTCGAGCTTGCCAAACAAGCAGAAAAATCTGGGAATACCATCTCCTCAGCGAACCACTATGGTTTTGACCGAGATTTAGGTATGGCAGTAAAAGAGTGGGTCTACGAAGAAGGGCGCAGTACGCTTCAGCCAAAAGAAATCGCGATGACTCATCAAGTTCAAACCTGTGCGCAGTGCCATAGTCGTCGTACGCAGTTAAATGAAAGCGCAGACCACGTTAAAAGCTCATTCCTAGATAAATATCGCCTCAGCTTAATTACACCAGAGCTCTATTTTCATGATGGTCAAATCTATGATGAAGATTACGTTTATGGCTCATTTTTACAGTCTGCTATGGCAGAGAAAGGGGTGACCTGTACCAACTGTCATGACCCTCATACCGCAGAGTTAAAAATCCCTGAAGAAGCGGTTTGTGCTCAGTGCCATATTGCGTCTGACTACATGCCCGAGAATCACACGTTCCACGAGGCAAATACCGAAGCATCCCAATGCACCACTTGTCACATGCCGGAAACGACCTACATGCAAGTTGACCCACGTCGCGACCACAGCTGGCATGTGCCACGTCCGGATCTGAGCCAGCACATCAATACGCCAAACGTCTGTACATCATGCCATGAAGACGAAACCAATCAGTGGGCGGATCAGAAAATAGGCGAATGGTTCCCGAATTCGAAATACCGTAACCAACAACACTTTGCGGTGGCATTCTACGCCGATTCTATTGGTCATCGTGGTGCGCCTGATGCGTTAGCGTACTCTGCTCAAGATTCATCATTAAGTGACATCATTCGTGCCTCCGCGCTGGAGCGTATGGGGGGCAATACCGGTCAAAATACCTTGGTATCTCTGGCTCGCGCGGTGAAGCATGAAAGTGACATGATTCGTCTTGGGGCTGTTGCTGGGTCTTCTGGCTATGAGTTCAGCGACCGTTGGCAAATTCTTGAACCATTACTAACTGACCCAGTGTTGTCCGTTCGCGCTGAAGCAGCGGGTGCTTTGGTTCGTCATTATCCAGAGATGAATCCGCTGCAACGCGACAAGATCAGACAACCACTGGAAGACTATATGGAAATCCAGCGTTTCAATGCGGATCGAGGCTTTGGACGAACCAACTTAGCGAATGTCTATCGAGACCTTGGTGAAACAGACAAAGCCATTGCGTCTTATCAAAAGGCGATTGAAATAGAACCTTACTTCGAGAACAGCTATGCAAACTTAGCCGATTTGTATCGTGCACAGGGCAACGACAAAAAAGCATTAGAAACCTTGATGGCAGGGATTGAAGCTCAGCCGAAATCGAGTGCTTTGCCATACAGTACGGGTTTAGCTTGGTTGCGAGTGGGTGACAGTGTGAAAGCCAACCAATACTTAAAACAAGCGGCGGAAACCGCCGAGCGAAACCCACAGTATTGGTATGTTTATGGGCTCGCTCTAGAGAAATCAGACGTACTTGCGGCCAGTAAAGCGCTGAACACCGCTTACAAAGTTGGAGGTAACCCACAGCACTTGTTTGCGGAATGTGAGGTGCTGGTTAGAAACTACAAAAATGGTCCTGTTGCATTTGCTTTTGAGCAGTGTTTGAAGCAACTAGGAGAGTTTGCACCAGCTGATGTGATTCAGCGTTTAAGAGCGTCTATAAATCAATAGGAGCAGCATGGGCAAACTCAAGTTGTTGCTTGACCTGTTCCCTTAAGCGCTGATGAGCAGGGTTGTGCTCATCGCGCTTGTGATACACAAATTTATAAGGAATATGGTCGATTTCTATCGGGCACTCAAGGACCTGTAACTTGAGTGCCTTACTCCATTTCATCGCAAACGAACGAGAGACAACACCTAAGCAATCTCGCTGTGCAACGTACATTGCCATGCCTGCCAAAGATGACGTTACGATCTCTACATTTCGCTCCTGAATCGGCTCTTTTGCCAGCTGTTCGAAGCCAGAAGTGTTATTCCATTTACCTGAAAACATACAGTGATTTTCGCGATAAAAATCCTCCCGACTCAATGTCCCTTGGATTCTTGGGTGACTTTGACGGCAAATGATCATTGCGGGTTCATGGTAGGCGTTTTCAATCACGAAAGAAGATTCTTTGGTGATGATGGTATCAATCACCAAGTCCATTTTTTGCTGACGAATTTGTTCAAACAACAAGTACTTTTCCGGTGGAGACTCGTGGAAAACCACGTTTTCAATCGGATTTAAACTGTGGAGTAAGGTTTCGGAGCAGCAGACTTGAAAAGTGGTTCTTTCTGAAATGGCGTTGTCTACGATGCTCACTGCCTGACGAAACTGCGGCATGAGTTGATACGCGGTCGAAGTAGGGGCGATCCCTCGTCCTTGTTTGACGAAAAGCTGTTTTCCGACCACTTGTTCGAGCCGTTTAATCGAAGCGCTCACCGCAGGTTGCGTAAGGCCTAAATGGTCGGCCGCTTTGGTGTAGGACTGGTACTCAGCAACCACCAAAAAAGTTTGAATCAAGTTTAAGTCCATCTTATTACCCATAAACTAAATTTATATATAAACGTATCTGAACTCTATTTATTCGTCAAATAACAAGTTTTATCTTAATCAAATCTTGGTATCTGAATTTCTACCAAGATTAGCAGCAACGGATTTATGGAGCCCTTTTATGGCAAACCACGATAAAAAACGCGGCAAGAAGCTGGTATTAAACGCTTGTACGCTTGCGATCGGAGCGGCATCAGCGACCGCTTATTCGGCAGAACAGCCTAACATTCTCGTTATCTTTGGTGACGATGTCGGTTACTGGAACTTGAGTGCATACAACGGTGGCATGCTGGCTTACAGCACACCAAATATTGACAGCATTGCAAGAGACGGTGCTAAGTTTACGAACTTCTACGCTCAGCAAAGCTCAACCGCAGGTCGCTCTGCGTTCATCACGGGACAAATGCCAAAACGTACCGGCTTGTCTAAGGTTGGTTTGCCAGGAGCGAAAGAAGGGATTTCTGAGAAAGATCCAACTATTGCGACACTGCTACGTGACCTTGGTTACGCAACGGGCCAATTTGGTAAAAACCACCTTGGCGACCGCGATGAACACTTGCCGACCAACCACGGTTTCGATGAGTTCTTTGGCAACCTTTACCACTTAAATGCGGAAGAAGAGCCGGAGAACGTAGACTACCCACAAGATCCTGAATTTAAGAAAAAGTTCGGCCCTCGTGGTGTGATCCACTCTTATGCGGATGGCAACATTGAAGACACGGGTCCATTGACGCGCAAACGCATGGAAACGGTTGATGACGAGTTCCTAGATGAAGCTGAGAAGTTTATCGAGAAACAAGTCAAAGCCGACAAGCCATTCTTTACGTGGTTTAACACCACGCGCATGCACAACTTCACGCACGTTCCTGATGAATACAAAGGCAAAACTGGCGCTGGCTTCTACGCCGATGGTGTGAAGCAACATGACGATCAGATTGGTCACTTGCTCAATAAGGTTAAAGAGCTTGGTGTCGACGACAACACCATCATTATTTACACCACAGATAATGGTCCAATGATCAACTTATGGCCGGACGCAGGTATGACGCCATTCCGCAGCGAGAAAAACACGGGCTGGGAAGGCGGTTTCCGCGTTCCTGCATTGATCAAATGGCCAGGTCATATCCAAGCTGGCACAACACTTAATGGCATTGTGTCTCTGGAAGATTTCCTACCAACCTTAGTAGCTGCGGCGGGCAATAGTAACGTCAAAGAGGAGCTACTCAAGGGCAAGAAAGTGGGCGATATGAATTACAACGTCCACTTAGATGGCTACAATCAGCTGCCATATCTAACGGGGAAAACGGACAAGTCTGCTCGTAACGAGTTTGTCTACTGGAGCGACGACGGAGATTTGTTGGCTCTGCGCTACGGTAAGTACAAATATCACTTCATGATCCAAGAAAATGAAACGGGCTTGGATATCTGGAAGAAACCATTCACCAAACTCCGCGTACCACAAATTTATGATTTGAGTATCGACCCATTTGAGCGTGGCGATACTGGTATGGGTTACGACCGTTGGATGTACGAACGTTCGTTTTTGATGATGCCTGCCATCGAGAAAGTGAAAGAGGTCATGGATACTTTCAAAGAGTACCCGCCGCGTATGGCTCCGGGTTCGTTTGTTCCGAAATAACGTTTTGTCCATAGGTCGATAGACCCTAGTTATTGTCCTTAAATACAGCGCCCAACTTGGGCGCTGACTTTCTTCTGCTTTCGAGATCGTTCTTTATGAAAAAACAAACTCACATTCATACCACTCAAATGGCATTAACTCCTCTCAAAACGGCATTTGCATCTAATAGTGATAAAGTCGAACGACGTTTTCACGTGATGGCGAAACCGGGCGGAGCAAAATGCAACATCGATTGTCAGTACTGTTTTTATCTGCACAAAGATGAATTACTCAATCAAGGCACTCAACCAAAAATGGATGATGCAACACTTGAGGCATTCATAAAGAGCTATATCGAAAGCCAAGACGGTGACGAGATTGTGTTTTCTTGGCAGGGTGGTGAGCCAACATTATTAGGTTTGGATTACTTTAAGAAGATTGTCGAACTGCAGAACAAATACGCTAAACACGGCGTTCGTATCGAAAACGACCTTCAAACCAATGGTCTTTTATTGAACGAGGCTTGGTGTCAGTTTCTGCATGACCATGGGTTTCTGGTTGGTCTATCGATAGATGGTCCTGAGTTTATCCACGATAAATACCGTAAAACCCGAAGTGGAAAGCCGACCTTTCAACGCGTCATGCAAGCCGTTGATTTGATGAAGCGTCATAATGTGTCATTCAACGCTTTGGTGACAGTAAACCGCTTTAACGCCAAATATCCGCTCGAAGTGTATCGCTTTCTTACTCAAGAACTCCGTGTCACTTATATCCAATTCACACCTTGTGTTGAACCTCGATCTTTCACTCAAACCGCTCCCCATTTCTGGAAAGAAAACATGTCTCCAAAACTTGGCAGCGAATTAGCAAAGCCGGGGCATTTGATGTCGGTCGTTACGGATTGGTCGGTCGATGCAGAAGAGTGGGGCGAGTTTCTGATTGCTGTATTTGAAGAATGGGTGAACAACGATCTTGGCAGAGTCTTGGTCAACCTGTTCGAAACCGCTGTTGCGCAAGTAATGGGGATGCCTTCGCAGTTGTGTGTTAGTGCAGAGTTCTGCGGCAAAGGCCTAGCGATTGAACACAATGGAGATGTGTTTAGCTGTGATCACTACGTTTATCCGGAATACCAATTGGCTAACATTCATGACCGATCTCTGAATGAAATTGCTATCTCAACTCGTCAATACAGCTTTGGCATGGCGAAAAAGTCATCTTTGCCGCAATACTGCATTGATTGCCCGTATTTGAAGTATTGCTGGGGAGAATGCCCAAAAAATCGGCTACTTACCGCGCCGAATGGTGAGGCTGGTCTAAACTATTTGTGTCCGGGAATTAAAATGTTTTTTGACCATTCGCTGCCAATTCTGGTTGGCATATCAAGGTTAATAAAGTCTTACAACTCAGGTGAATATAGCGAATATAACCTTTAGTTATTACTTTCAGTCTTATACTCAACTTTTAACGCTCAGGCTCCCGTAAACTCAATAGGTAGACTATGAACCACGCACAACAAGCCATTAATGAATTAATCGAACAAACTGAAAAAAGCGTCATTGGACAAAGCCATGTGGTTCAGGCTTTGGTGATAGGGTTGCTGACCAATGGTCACGTACTTTTAGAGGGCTTACCGGGGACGGCAAAAACCCGTTCGGTGAAGTCGCTTGCGAACCTTCTTAACACCAGCTTTGGTCGTATTCAGTTTACCCCCGACTTATTACCTTCAGACGTGACGGGTACCGAAGTGTACCAAGAGTTGGATGGTAAGCCTCAACTCCATTTCCAACCGGGACCAATCTTCAATAGCATTGTGTTGGCGGATGAGGTAAACCGTGCGCCAGCAAAAGTACAAGCTGCATTGCTAGAAGCGATGGCAGAAGGTACGATTACGGTGGGTGATAAGACCCACGTCTTGCCTGAGTTGTTCATGGTGCTTGCAACACAAAACCCAGTGGAACAAGAGGGTACTTACCCATTGCCAGAAGCGCAGATGGACCGCTTTATTATGAAAGTGACTGTCGACTATCCAGAAGATGAAGCAGAGCGTGACATTATTCGCTTAGTGCGCAGCGAAGAGCTAGGTTCAGAAACCAGTAGCGAATTAGTGACGCCACAACACATTGAACCAGAGCTCGTTATTGAAGCGCGACGCCAATTACCAAACATTACTGTTTCAGATTTAGTCGAACACTACATCGTGGCGCTTGTGATGGCGACACGTAAACCAGAGCGTTACGCCGATTCCCAACTACAAAAATGGATCGAAATCGGCTCAAGTCCTCGCGCTTCAATTGCCTTAGACAAATGTGCGCGCGCTTATGCGTGGCTACAAGGGCGTGACCATGTAACGCCTGATGACGTGCGTGCAATGGTGCCATCGGTGCTGGGACATCGCTTCTCACTTTCTTACGATGCACTTGCCGATGGTGTTGATCATCAACGTGTGGTGCAAGAGTTACTTGATTGTGTAGAAATCGGATAAGCGGGAGGGACTATGGCAAAGCCAACGCTTGCTCCTCAATCCCAAGGGCTCGACCCGCGCTTGTATTGCGATTACTCACGATTGGTGCGTTTACAAGCGCAAGCCGAATCCTTCAGTTTACTGCCTCACTTAAAAGCGGGCAGTGTGCTTTCTGGCCGTCATAACTCATTATTTCGCGGACGTGGTTTGAACTTTGAAGAACTTCGTCACTACCAACTAGGGGACGACATCCGAAACCTAGATTGGAAAGTCACCATGCGCACAGGCAAGCCTCATGTGCGCAGTTACACCGAAGAAAAAGACCGCAATGTGATTGTTTGCGTAGACCAGCGCAGTGCGATGTTTTTCGCCTCGACCGAGGTCATGAAATCAGTGGTCGCTGCTGAAGTCGCGGCTATGTGTGGTTGGCGAGTCTTGAAAGATGGTGACCGAGTCGGATTTGTTATCGCCTCAGACTCCGCTCTATATCACAGCAAGGCCCAGCGTTCCCAGAACGATTTGCTCGCTCAATTGAAACGACTCTCTCAAGCCAACCAGCGCTTAAATGTGGACTCGTTAGATTCAGACAAAGTGACGTTCAGTAAATGGATTGAGCTCATCAAACGGATGAAGCTAAAACAATCCACGCTGATTTTCATCAGTGATTGGCGCGATTGCGAAGAGCACCACCTAGATCACCTTAAGCAGCTTCAACAGCACAACGATGTTCTCGCGGTGATGGTAAGCGATCCTTTAGAGCAGTCGCTTCCGCAAGATTTGGCGAAAGTGAAATGGGTGATTGGTGATGGTCGTTACCAACTCAATTTAGACAGTAAAGCCAAAGTCGATGCAGCCAGCGCCAGTTTGGTTGAGAAAGCCCAGTTACAACGTCAATCACTGGCACAACTCATGGCAATCAAAAAGCTGCCTCATATCGAAATCGATACAACAGGTGACCACATTACTCAATTCCAAAAACTCGTTGGAGGCCGATAAATGACAGACTTACACACGCCTCCAAGCACGTATATTCTGCGTGAGCTGCATGACGTCGCGGTGCCAGAAAGCGTCAGCTGGGTACCACAAACCATTGGTTGGAAGATCCTTGCCATTGTCGGTGCGATTGTACTCATGTATGTCGGCTACCGACTGGCACACCATTGGTGGGATAACCGTTACCGTAAAGAAGCCATTGAAGCGATTTCTCGTTTAACACCAGATGACGCCAGCATGCCGAAAGCGCTGTTCTCGATTCTGAAAATCGTCTTGATTCATCTTGATAGCTCTCATGCTCGCTTGTTTGATACTGCGTTCCTGCGCAAGTTAGATGAGCTTAATCCTAAGCATAAAATGTTTGATGATGAAGTCTCGAAGCGATGGCTGCAAAGTATCGTTGACCCAAGTGTTGAACTGGAAAAAACAGAGCGTTTGCAACTTCTTGAACGCGTAACTGAGTGGGTGAAAGAGCACGATGAGAACGCTCACAACATTGAAAAGCGCACGCTTGCCTACAAAGCGCGTGCATTAAAAGGAGGTCGCCATGGGTGATCTTCTTGCTTCATGGCTGGGCATGAGCAGTTTTGAATTTGAGCATCCGCTTTGGTTCATCATCTTGCCACTGCCTTTGGTGGTGTATTTCCTTGTCCCAGCTTACCGCACCAAACAAATGGCCATCAAAGTGCCTTTCTTTAGCCAGCTTGTGGACGCCATTGGTGAAACGCCGTCAGAAGGCGCAAGCCAACTCACTCCGAGCTGGTGGCAGCGCGCAACGCTCATCATCTCTTGGCTTTTGGTCGTGACCGCAATGGCAAAGCCGACAGTACTTGGCGAGCCACAGGTGCGTGAAAGCTTAGGCCGAGATGTTATGGTCGTCGTCGATTTGTCTGGCTCAATGGCAGAGCAAGACTTCACGTCCAAAACTGGTGAAAAGATCTCTCGTCTCGATGCAGCCAAAGAAGTGTTGAGTGACTTTGCCAAAACGCGCAAAGGCGACCGCTTAGGTTTGATCTTGTTCGGCGATGCGGCATTTGTGCAAACCCCGTTCACGCCCGATCAAAAAGTGTGGCTAGAGTTGCTTAACCAAACGGATGTGGCGATGGCTGGGCAAAGCACTCACTTAGGTGATGCAATTGGTTTGGCGATTAAGGTGTTTGAGCAAAGCGAAAAGTCGCGTACCGACGTAGAAGAGAGCAAAGAGAAAGTCGCCATTGTTCTAACGGATGGTAATGACACGGGAAGCTTCGTTGAGCCGATTGATGCGGCGAAAGTCGCGAAAGCCAAAGATGTACGTATCCACGTGATTGCCATGGGTGATCCACAAACCGTGGGTGAAACTGCACTAGATATGAATACGATCAAACGTATTGCCAAAGAGTCCGGTGGTGAGGCGTTTGAAGCGCTCAACCGTGACGAACTTGCTAAAGCCTATGATGAGATTGGTAAGTTAGAGCCCCAGCTTTATGAAAGTACCACTTACCGTCCTAAGCAAAGTTTGCATCATTACTTAATGGCTTTGGTGGTTGCGATGTATTTAACCGCGTTCTCGTTAGCGACATTTAAGCGTCGTCGACTATCAGTGAACAGTGAAGCTTCTACACAAACAGACAACGTAGAAGGAGAGCGCCATGTTTGATTCTCCTTTCTCTAGTATGGGGCTGGAACAGTTTTTCACACAGTTTCATTTCATTCGTCCAATGTGGCTATTGGCGTTCATCCCAATGTTTCTTTTGCTTTGGTTAAGATGGCGAGAAGAATCCAAACCAAGCTGGAAAGACATTCTTCCTGAGCATTTACGTAAAGCCTTAACGATTGGCGACTATGGTTGGCGAAAACAACTGCCACTTAAGCTGCTTATGGTGATAGTGGCGATTGCCATCATCATCTGTGCGGGACCTTCTTGGGAGCGCCAAGCTTCACCGTTTGGCGAAGATAAAGCCTCCATGCTGGTGGTGTTGGATAACAACGATTCAATGTTGCAAAAAGACCTTCCGCCAAGCCGTTTGGAACGTTCTAAGCAAAAGATCCGTGACCTCTTGGCCGCACGGAAAGGTGGCAGCACTGGGTTGGTTGTGTATGCGGGTTCTGCTCATGTCGCAATGCCTGTGACGCAGGACAGCAAAGTATTCGAACCGTTTCTAGCGGCGATAACACCAGAAATCATGCCAGTGGAAGGTAAACTTGCTGAAACGGCGTTGCCTTTGATTGACCAACAATTACAAGGCCAACCGGGTTCTACGGTTTTGTTGGTTACGGATGGCGTCAATCCTGCAACCATTACCGCTTACAAAAACTACTTTGCAGACAAGCCTTATCAATTGCTTATCTTGGCTGCGGGTAACTCGGACATTGTTTCTAACAACCCAGTCGATTTGGACTCGTTAAACAATCTTGCCAGTGCGACAGGTGGACGCCTTGTTGAAGTGACGGTAGATAACAGCGACATAGAGAAGCTGAATCGCTTTGTTGAGCGAAACATGCAACTCAATGGCGAATCATCAATGCCTTGGAAAGACATGGGCTATCAACTGTTGTTCCCAATTGCTCTCATTATGATGCTTTGGTTCCGCAAAGGCTGGCTAGTGCAATGGTGTGTGGTGGCGATGGTATCAACGTCTTTGTTTATAGCGCCAAAAGCCATGGCGGAAACGGTATCGCTCAAAGCGGATAAGCCTGAAGTGGTGCAAGAGGTAACCGTCTGGGATAAAGCGTCTCAATGGTGGTGGGATTTATGGCTCACCCCAAATCAACAAGGGCAACGTTTGTTCAACAAAAACGAATACCTTGAGGCAGCAAAGCACTTTACGGATCCGCTGCGTAAAGGGACAGCTTATTACTACGCAGGCGAATACAAACTGGCTCATACCGCTTTCTTGGAGATGCAAAACGATCCATCAGATGCAGTAAAAGACTATGGCTTGTACAACGCTGCGAGTGCGTTGGCGCGTCAACGTGAATACTTGGCCGCGCGTAATTTGTTGCAAACACTGGTAGACAAAGACACCTTGAGTGAGCAATTGCGACCAGACGTTGAGCACAACCTAAAAGTCATTGGTGGCATTGTCGAAGAGATTAACCGCACCAGTGAAAGCCAAGCGGGGACAACAGATGGACCCGAAGAGTCGTTTGAGCTGGGTGACAACCCGCAAACGGCAGATGGGGCAGACGAAAAAACCGCGGCTGAATTAATGCTGAAAGAGAAACTCAATGCGAACGAAATCCTTGGCAGCCAAGAACTGGCGGATAAGTGGTTAAAACGCGTAGAGGCCGATCCTAAGTACTTCTTGCGCGCTAAATTCCAAATTCAACTGCGTGAGCCCGTGAAAACGCAGCCACAACAAGAAGAGGAGCAAGCACAATGATGAATGCATTCAAACTTGGCGCTGACTCCGTGGTTGGGCGTTTAAGCACTATCTTGATGATGTTTACCTTGTTTTTTACTGGCTTGGCGAACGCACAAGACATTCAAGACTTGCAGCGCAGCGATAATGTTGAATTGTTAGCATGGGTTGGTAAGCAGGGAGCAGGGGTAGATACGAAAGAAGCGCCTAAGTTCAGTGTGAATGAGCAGGTGATCTTGTACATCGAAGTCGCAACGCCTCGTTGGTTCACCGGTGGTACACGCATTGGCAGCGTAGAAATCCCTAACGTGATTGCAAAGCAGCGTAACCAATTAGCAACCAACTATACCGAGCGTAAAGGGGGGCAAACGTGGTCTCGTCAGCGTTGGGAAATAACCCTGTATCCGCAAGCCTCGGGACAATTTGTAATTCCACCGGTCGCCGTTGGTGTGCAAGTCTCTGCGCCTGATGGTTCGAAGGTCGCTGGCACGCTTTATACGCAGCCAATTAAGTTTGAAGCGTCTATGCCTTCTGGATTGCTCAGTGATGAGTCTGAATGGTTTACTGCGACTAAGGTGAGTGTGGATCAGAAATGGACAACGTCTAACGATGAGCTGAAAGTCGGTGATGCAATCACTCGCACCATAACGATCAATGCACAAGACAGTTTGTCAGTGTTGCTTCCAGACTTGTTATCCAATGATTCTACTGCCAGCTATCAAGCGTATCCTCAACCAAACCGCTTAGACGATAAGCAGACACGTGGCGATTACCAATCGAGTCGAATAGAAGAAAGCGTGTATGTGATTCAACAAGGCGGTGAGTTCACCTTGCCGGAACACAAGTTCCAATGGTGGAATAGCAAGAGTAAAGAGCTGGAAACGGTGGTGATTGAGGGTAAGACCTTCAACGCCAAACATACATTCAAATCCTTTGTTAGAGCTTATTCTGGCTGGTTGATTGGCTGCGCAGTGACGCTATTTGTTCTCGTTATCGCCGCCTTGAGCATTCACCGTTATTATCGTTCTCGTCCTACGCCGCCATGGTTAGTGTTCAGACGAATGGTGAAAGCGAATCGATGGGGCGCTGCTCGAGCAAGCTTGTATAAGCAGCTGAGAAGCAACACGGGTGGTCTTGAAATGAGTAAGGCCAGTAACACTGACGTTTGGCAGAAGCGTTCACAGCGCCTACAAGAGGGGCAGGAGGATGCAAGCTTGATGAATGCGCTTTGGAAAGGGATACAAGCGCTGAAGCCAAAACGCCTCAAGTGGGCGATACCAAAGGCTTTGCCGCAAATCGATAAGCAGACAAGTAATAAGAAATAAAAACGAAAAAGGACGCTTATTCAGCGTCCTTTTTTTGTTCTTTTTAATCGCAATAAGTAAATGGGATGTCTATTTTAACGTGCTACAAATGACGTGAAGAAATAATATATTTCAAATATATTTAATTCTTATCTTTTAAGATTCTATTTAAAAGATATTTCATTGCGATATTAAACAGGTTTATTAATTGGTTATATATTTACAACTGCTATATTTGAAAATATATACCCTAAAATCACTTTTATTCCTTTCTGATGGAGTGTCACTTCCATGTGACAAGCTTTTCGTCTTAACCCTGATAAAGACGGCTTAATCAATGTATATTTCATTTTTGGTTTGTTCAAATAAAATAACACTTCAAAAATGGAATGATAATTTGCAAGTTTTTCGATTTAGATTATTAAAATTATCGGTGTATATTTCTGGGGAAACGGAAATACGGAGTGATTCCGTTTTGATTTTTAAATATGTGAATAATAATTATCAGATTAAATTTAATTCTGTGTATTAAATTTATCTTAATATAATTCGTCGTCACTAGGCAGCTTTATTTTGTGAAGTTTAATTATCAGAAGTTTAATTCGAAATTATTTTAAAGGGTGATTTATGGAAGCTAATATTCACGACGATCCAATATTGGTGGCAGGCAAGAGGATTCTGATTGCTCAAGCAACTTTGGGTCTGGTATTCATCGCGTATGAGTACATGCGAAGCGGCTCTCTCAGTGCTGAGTCAGCGATTACTGGGGTGCTTATCGCGATTCTTCCATCTCTGTTCGGCATGGTATTCGCGTCCATTAAATCTAGGGTGAAACCAGAAGAGAGTTTGCGTGACCTCATGCATCTGAGTCGAAATATCAAAGTCATTTACACCATTGTGATGTTTGTTTTGACGTTTCGATTTATGGCTCTTCGCAACATCGTGGTCCTGATAGGCTTTTGTGTGACGATGTTTGGTCACTTCTTAACGCCGCTGTTCAGAGACCGCTTCGAAAGGAAGGCATAAATGGAGACTGTCCAGTCCGCTCATGAATATATTGAGCACCACCTGACCTTTCTCACCGCCGGCGACGGTTGGTTTGGAATTAACCTTGATTCCATGATCATGGTCTGGCTGACGGGGCTCGTTTTCATTCTTTCATTCCGTTATGCGGTGACGAAAGGAACGAAAGGAGTACCAGGACGATTCCAGTGTTTGATCGAGATAATATTTGAGTTCGTCGATGACATCGTAAAAGAAATATTTCAAGCCAAGGACAAGTTAATTGGTCCTTTAGCACTAACAATATTTGTTTGGGTGTTATTAATGAATGCCGTGGATTTGTTACCGATTGATTTAATTCCTGCACTTACTCGTGCTGTAGGCGTTGAACACTTCCGTGACTTACCATCCGCTGACGTCAATATTACGATGTCGATGGCATTAGGCGTATTTATTTTGGTGTTGGGTTATACGTTTAAAAACAAAGGCGTGAAAGGTTTTATTAAAGAGTTAACTACTCAACCATTTTCACATCCGCTGTTATATCCAGTGAACTTAGTTCTTGAATTGGTAACGTTAATTTCTAAACCAATATCTTTAGGCCTTCGATTGTTTGGCAATATGTATGCAGGTGAAATGATCTTCATTCTAATTGCATTAATGCCGTGGTGGATGCAATGGGCACTAAGTGTTCCTTGGGCACTGTTCCACATTCTTATTGTTGTTCTTCAAGCATTTATTTTTATGGTACTGACCGTGGTTTATCTCGGCATGGCTGTTGAAGAGCATTAATTTCAAAAATCTTGTTTCTTAATTAAAAAATTCAATTCTAGGAGTTGTTATGGATATCGTTAGCGCAGTTCTTTACGTGGCGGGTGCACTACTGATCGGTCTTGGTGCAGCGGGTGCCGCAGCAGGTATCGGTAACCTTGCAGGTAAATACCTTGAAGGTGTGGCTCGTCAACCTGATTTGACCCCAATGCTTCGTACTCAGTTCTTCATCATGATGGGTCTTGTGGACGCGGTGCCAATGATCGGTGTAGGTATCGGCTTGTACATCATCTTCGCTGTAGCGTAATTCGAATTAATAATTTTCATAACGTTATAGAAGAGAGGGTGCTATGAACTTAAATGCCTCAATGTTTGGTCAGGCGATCTCCTTCGTGATTTTCGTTTGGCTGTGCATGAAATATGTCTGGCCACCACTTGTAAAACTGCTTGATGAGCGTCGTGCTGAAATTGCCCAAGGTCTTGAGCAAACAGAAAAAGCAGCACAAGAGTTAGAACTGGCAAAAGCGAACGGTGAAGCGCTGCTGACAGAAGCTCGCTCAAAAGCTCAAGCTATCATCAACCAAGGTAAGCAACGTCAAGAACAGATGGTTGCGGAAGCGGTTGATCTGGCAAATCAAGAGAAAGCGCGCATTGTCGCAGAAGGCAAAGCAGAAGTGGAAAGCGAACGCAGCAAAGTTCGCCAAGAGCTGAAAGATGAAATGGCGGATCTGGTGATTGAAAGTGCCAGCAAGCTGATTAATCGCAATCTGGATAGCTCGGCTAACCGCGACTTGGTGAACCGCTTCATCAACGAAATGTAGGAGGGCACATGTCCGAATTGACAGTGGTAGCTCAACCCTACGCAAAAGCGGCGTTTGATTACGCACGCGACGCAGAATGCTTGGACGATTGGCAACAAATGTTTGCGATTACCCAAGTGGTCTTGGAACAACCTAACACGCTTCTGGTCTTGAATGACCTTGATGAAGACGGTTCTGAACAACCATTGTTGGATCTGATTCTTCATGCTGGTGGTGAATGGTTGAATCAAAACTTCGAGAATTTTCTTCGCATTATGGAAGAGAACAAACGCCTAAAAGCGCTCAGTGAAGTAAACGTTCAGTTCCAAGAGATGAAAGCGGATTACGAACGAACCATGACAGTAACAGTGCGTGTTTCAGAACCTCTGGATGAGGAACAGATGGCAAGGCTTAAACAAGCGTTAACCGAAAAATACGGTAAAGCCATCACACTAGAAACACAACTGGATCCATCCCTTGTAGGTGGTGTGGTGATTACAGCAGGGCAGACCGTGTATGACGGCAGTGTCCTCACCAACCTAAGCCGATTGGCGACCAACCTACATGTGTAACGGGGTATAGAAATGCAATTAAATTCAAATGAAATCAGTGAATTAATCAGAGAGCGAATTGTTAACTTCAACCTCGAAAGTGAAGCGAGAAATGAAGGTACTATCGTCTCTGTGAGTGACGGCATCATCACAATTCACGGTCTTGCAGATGTTATGCAAGGCGAGATGCTAGAACTGCCAGATAACCGCTTCGCGTTGGCACTGAACTTAGAGCGTCATTCCGTCGGTGCCGTTGTGATGGGTCCATATGCGGACTTGTCAGAAGGGATGAAAGTAAAAGGCACGGGTCGTATTCTTGAAGTGCCAGTCGGTAACGGTCTGCTAGGTCGTGTTGTGAACACGCTAGGTCAACCAATCGATGGTAAAGGTGCGGTGTCATTCGACCGTATGGACCCTGTTGAGGTGATTGCCCCTGGTGTTATCGACCGTAAGTCTGTCGACCAGCCAATCCAAACCGGTTACAAAGCGGTAGACTCCATGGTGCCAATCGGCCGTGGTCAACGTGAGTTGATCATCGGTGACCGTCAGACAGGTAAAACCGCGATGGCGATTGATGCCATCATCAACCAAAAAGAACTGGGCGTTAAATGTATTTACGTTGCAATTGGTCAAAAAGCATCGACCATTGCCAACGTGGTTCGCAAGCTAGAAGAACACGGCGCACTAGAAAACACCATCGTAGTGGTTGCGTCAGCATCAGAAGCCGCAGCGCTGCAATACCTAGCGCCATACGCAGGTTGTACCATGGGCGAATACTTCCGTGACCGTGGTGAAGATGCGCTGATTGTTTATGATGACCTATCAAAACAAGCGGTGGCTTACCGTCAAATCTCACTACTGCTAAAACGTCCACCAGGTCGTGAAGCCTTCCCGGGTGATGTTTTCTACCTCCACTCACGTCTTCTAGAGCGTGCAGCACGTGTTAACGAAGAATACGTTGAGCGATTCACTAACGGTGAAGTAAAAGGCAAGACAGGTTCTCTAACCGCACTGCCAATCATCGAAACCCAAGCGGGTGACGTATCGGCGTTCGTACCAACCAACGTAATCTCGATTACCGACGGTCAAATCTTCCTACAAACTCAGCTATTCAACTCAGGCTTACGTCCAGCGGTTGACCCAGGTATTTCGGTATCTCGTGTAGGTGGTGCAGCGCAAACCAAAGTGATCAAGAAACTGTCGGGTGGTATTCGTACTGCGTTGGCGCAATACCGTGAATTGGCAGCATTTGCTCAGTTCTCTTCTGACCTAGATGAAGCGACACGTCGTCAGCTTGACCACGGTGAGAAAGTAACGGAACTCATGAAGCAGAAACAGTACGCACCAATGACGGTTGCTGAGCAAGCACTGGCGATCTTTGCAGCAGAGAAGGGTTACCTCACTGATGTCGCGTTAAACCAAATCTCTCGTTTTGAAGAAGAGTTGATGGCATTTGGTCGTACAAACGCGCAGCCGCTACTGGACAAGATCAACCAATCCGGTGATTACAACGACGAGATCGAGAGTGAGCTACATAGCTTGCTGAAAGAGTTCACTGCGCTGCAATCGTAGGACCACTAACAGGAGTCCGTTATGGCAAATACCAAAGAGATTCGCACCAAAATTGCTAGCGTGAGTAGCACGCAAAAGATTACGAGTGCGATGCAAATGGTCGCCGCCAGCAAGATGCGCAAAGTGCAGGAGAACATGCAGGCGTCCCGTCCTTACGCAGAGAACATGCGTAAGGTTATCGGTCACGTCTCGTCCGGTACGCTGGAGTACAGTCATCCTTTCCTTCAAGAACGTGAAGTGAAGCGAGTGGCTTACATCATCATCTCATCCGATCGAGGTTTGTGTGGTGGCCTGAACAGTAACTTGTTCAAAAAAGTATTGGCAGAAATGCAGGACTGGCAAGAGAAGGGCGTTGAAGTAGATACGACGCTCATTGGTTCGAAAGCAATCCGCTTTTTCCAGTCCCTCGGGAAAGTAATGGCACAGACTTCTGGCCTTGGTGATGCACCAAAACTGGAAGATATGCTGGGTGCGGTTAATGCCATGATGGAGCATTACTCCGAAGGCAAAATCGACCGCTTGTTCCTTGTTTACAACCAATTTGTAAACACCATGGTGCAAAAACCAACGGTATTGCAAATGCTGCCGTTCCCGAAAGAAGACATTTCACGTGATAAAGAGGCTCGTTGGGATTACCTCTACGAGCAGTCTCCTCAAGACATTCTCAACCACCTGATTCAACGCTATGTGGAATCACTGGTTTATCAGGGTGTGGTTGAGAGTATCGCTTGTGAACAAGCCGCGCGGATGATGGCAATGTCTGCCGCGACTGATAACGCAGCGCAACTGATTGAAGACCTACAGCTGGTTTACAACAAAGCGCGTCAAGCGGCGATTACTCAAGAGTTGAGTGAAATTGTATCCGGCGCACAAGCGGTTTAGAGAGAGAATTTGAGGTTTAAATTATGAGTATTGGCAAAATCGTCAAAGTCATCGGTGCGGTGGTCGACGTCGAGTTCGAACAAGGCAAAGGCCCGAAAGTTTACGATGCACTGAAAATCAACGATGGCAGCGATGGCTCACTGATGCTGGAAGTTCAGCAACAGTTGGGCGGCGGTGTGGTTCGCTGTATCGCAATGGGTTCTTCGGATGGTCTGAAACGTGGCCTAGAAGTGGAATCTACTGGCAACCCAATCACGGTACCTGTGGGTGAAGAAACCCTAGGTCGTATCATGAACGTGCTGGGTCATCCAATCGATGAATGTGGTCCAATCGGTGAGCAAGTCTCTTACGAGATCCACCGTGATGCACCAAGCTACGAAGAGCAATCTAACAGCACTGCGCTATTAGAAACGGGCGTTAAAGTTATCGACTTGATTTGTCCGTTCGCGAAGGGCGGTAAGATCGGTTTGTTCGGTGGTGCGGGTGTAGGTAAGACGGTAAACATGATGGAGCTTATCAATAACATTGCTAAAGCTCACTCAGGTTTGTCGGTATTTACTGGTGTAGGTGAACGTACTCGTGAGGGTAACGACTTCTACTACGAAATGAAGGAAGCGGGCGTTCTCGACAAAGTAGCCATGGTTTACGGTCAGATGAACGAGCCACCGGGTAACCGTCTACGTGTTGCGCTAACAGGTTTGACCATCGCAGAACGTTTCCGTGATGAAGGTCGTGATGTACTGTTGTTCGTGGATAACATTTACCGTTACACATTGGCAGGTACTGAGGTATCGGCGTTGCTTGGTCGTATGCCATCTGCGGTAGGTTACCAACCAACACTGGCAGAAGAGATGGGTGTGCTTCAAGAACGTATCACGTCGACTAAGAATGGCTCTATCACGTCTATCCAAGCGGTTTACGTACCAGCGGATGACTTGACCGACCCATCGCCAGCAACTACGTTTGCGCACTTGGATGCGACTGTCGTTCTGTCTCGTAACATCGCAGCTTTGGGTCTGTACCCAGCGATTGACCCATTGGATTCGACATCACGTCAGCTTGATCCTCAAGTGGTTGGTCAAGAGCACTACGATGTGGCGCGTAAAGTTCAGCAAACGCTGCAACGTTACAAAGAGCTAAAAGATATCATTGCCATCCTAGGTATGGATGAACTGTCTGAAGAAGATAAGCGCTTGGTATCTCGTGCTCGTAAAGTTGAACGTTTCCTAACTCAGCCTTACCACGTAGCAGAAGTGTTTACGGGTCAACCGGGTGTATTCGTTCCGCTAAAAGACACCATTGCAGGCTTTAAAGCGCTGTTAGATGGTCAGTACGATGACATCCCAGAGCAGGCATTTATGTACTGCGGCAACATCGACGAAGTGCTTGAAAAAGCGAAAAAACTGTAAAGCGCGGGAGGCAATATGGCCATAGCGGTTTCACAAAATACGTTTCAGCTGAATGTGGTAAGTGCAGAGGGCACACTTTACTCAGGTCCAGCGCACGCTATCGCGGTAGCAGGTGCGGATGGTGAGTTAGGTATTCGTCCTGGTCACTCACCGCTGATCAGTAAAATCAAGCCGGGTGTTGCTCGTATTACCGGTGACTTGTCGAAGCCTGAAGAGATTCTGTATGTCTCTGGTGGTTTGGTCGAAGTCCAACCTGATGTGGTTACTGTGCTAGCGGATACTGCGCTTCATGGTAAAGACATCGACAAAGCAAGAGCGGAAGAAGCTCGCAGAGCGGCGGAAGAAAACATTCGCGCGCATGTGGACGACATCAGCTTTGCACAGGCACACATGGAGTTGAACAAAGCATTGGCGCAACTTCGTGCAGTAGAACTAACGATGAGAATTCGTTAGTCACTTTTTCGGAATGCGGTCTGAAGAGTGGTAATCAACGGGGCAACTTCGGTTCGCCCCGTTTTATTTTTTGTGAAAAACAGACAGGGATTGATTTGTTTGGAGAGGCCAAACGTAAGAGCTTTGCAAACACTTTTATATAGCGAGGAAAGCATGCTGGCGTTAGAATCCATCACCCAAATTTTGAATAACGAGTATCAGATCCAAATGAGCCAACAATTTATGCTTCGTGCGTTGGAAGTATCACGCAACGCGCTGCCTGCTTGTCAACCAAACCCACCTGTTGGTTGCGTGCTGGTCAAAGACGGTGAAATCGTGTCAGAGGGGCATACACAGGCGATTGGCGGCAATCATGCAGAAGTTGAAGCTCTCAAAGCTTACAGCGGCGATTTAAGTGACGTGACTGCGTACGTAACACTAGAGCCGTGTTCGTTTGTTGGACGTACACCTGCTTGCGCGAAAACCTTAGTGACTTGCGGTATCAAAAAAGTGGTGGTTGCCATGTTAGATCCTGACCCACGTAACGCTGGTCGTGGTATCGACATCCTGAAAGAAGGCGGCGTAGAAGTAGAAATTGGTTTGTGTGGAGAAGAGGTGAGTGCCTTTTTAACCCCTTACCTAGGAAAATCCTGAGCGATTTTCAGAATATTCTTCGTCAATGCAAGGTTAAAACTCGCGAAAACATGCATAGACGCTCAAATCCGGTGTTCTGAGTCGTTAACTATCATACTGTTAGCTAAAATAAGACCATGTCCTGTTTTATGTTTGCAAAATGAAGAGCACCGATTTAAACCTTATCCCAATTTTTGTGGCGATTTACGAAGAGCAGAACCTGTCTAAGGCCGCTGCTCGTCTTGATATCAGCCAACCTGCGGTGAGCAAAGCACTGGCTCGTCTGCGTGATATTTACGATGAACCACTTTTCCACAGAAGTACTTCTGGCGTCGAGCCAACTAGCTTTGCGATGGATATCTATCCCGCAATGGTTGCTGCGTTAAAAAACTTCACCTCAACACTTTCCGCTTCGAGCAGCTTCGATCCTAAAGTTTCTAACCGCATTTTTTCGATCGCCTGTGTATCTGTAGCGAGCTATGAGTTGATGCCGCAACTTATGCGTCAGATCCGTAAAAACGCGCCTAACGTAGGCTTAGAAGTACATCCTTTGTTTACTGAAGACTACGAGAGCGATCTGCGTTTACAGCGATATGATTTGATCATCGATATGCCACCACGTGGGCGGACGGTTCTTAAGATGGAGCCAGTATTTTCCGAACGTTTGATGGTAGTGTGCAGTGCAGATCATCCGCGAATCCATGACTCATGTTCTGTCGAGCAATTCTTAGCAGAAGAGCACGTTGTGGTTTCCCGCTGGCATGCACGAAAAAGCTTGATGAGCGAAGAGGATATCGAAGATCTGGCGAAACGTAATATCGTTTATCGTGCATCTGGTGCGATGGAGATGTTGCCAGTCATTGATGGAACGGAATACATTGGGATGTTACCGCTATCAACGATAAACCACTTTTCTAAAACCTATAACATCAAAGCGATATCGCTGCCTTTTACCGACAAAATACATGATTTATGTGCGATTTGGCACTCTAGTCGCAACAATGAAAGTGCGCATCAGTGGTTGAGGGCGCAGCTTAAACAAGCAGGTAAGACGATCGAATATTAAGTAGGGGACGACCATGACAGCAATACGTGCCATTCTAAACGGTAAGAAAGCCGGAACACCGGAGCTTCGCAGTGAGATCATGCGAATGCGAGAGCAAGGTGTGGATCTGCAAGTTCGGGTCACTTGGGAATCTGCGGATATGGAACGCTTAGTTATAGAAGCGGTCAATGAAGGCATTAAACGTATCGTTGTCGCGGGTGGTGATGGCACCGTCAATGAAGCCGTCACAGCACTCAACCAGGTAGACTCAAATGCTAGACCTGAGTTGGCCATCATCCCTATGGGGACTGCGAATGATTTCGCTACTGCGACGAAAATCCCCTCCACGATTCGGGAGTCCATAGAACTTGCCGTTAAAGGTGAGGCCGTTGCGGTAGATAGCGTTCAAGCCAACGACCGTTATTTTATGAACATTGCAGCAGCAGGTTTTGGCGCAGAAATTACTGCTGAGACGCCCGTAGAGCTGAAGAACTTTTTAGGTGGTGGCGCTTACACATTAACAGGACTAGTAAAAGCGCTAGGCTTTAAACCTTATGATGGCTCGTTGACGATAGAGCAGGGCAGCTATCAGGGAGAAATTCTCGTTGGCGCGTTTTGTAATAGTCGTTTAGCAGGTGGTGGACAAGAGCTTGCGCCAAACGCACTTATTGATGATGGTTTAATGGACATTACTTTGGTGCATCCATTCTTGCCCCATGAGCTACCTCAGGTGATTGATGAAATTCAAAACCCAACCGAAACAGGGCACTTCGTTAAGCATACTCAGGCAAGTTGGTTAGAGATTGATTTTCCTAAAATGCTACCACTGAATTTGGACGGTGAGCCATACCGTTCTAATAAGATTCGATTTGATGTCAAACCACAAAGCATTCGCTTGGTGCTTCCGTCACATTGTCCTTGCTTGAGTGTTCACTAGAAAAACGAAAAGCCACCGCTGACGGTGGCTTTTGCTTAATTGGAACAAGGGATAATCGCTAGTGCTTAAAGTTTCTGAATCGTATCGACTTCAATTTGAGTTTTAGTCCATTCCGAATCCACTTCACCACGGATAGCAACTTGATCTTTCGGTGACACGTCTTGCCCCATCCAGTCTTCGTTGTCGATCTCCACTTGGATTTCACCCGTGTTGTCTTTAAATAGGTAAGTCTCATTGCCCAACGCTTGCACAATGTTACCCGTTAACAACACATAGCTGTCATCAGCCGCTTTTTGTGCTTCTTTGACGGTATTGATTGCAGAGGTTTCAGGGCCGGTAAAGGCAGCCAATGCTGAGCCTGAAAGTAGGGCGAGCATTGACGCAAGAATCAGTTTTTTCATGCTAATGGCTTCCTAATTTAGAAATAGTAAGTAGAACCTACGTTGATTGATGCTGTGTTTGCGTAGCTATCAAGTTGGTACTTCGCGTTTGCACCGATGGTCAATTGAGGGAAGATTTTGTATTCTGCACCAACAGAGAACACGGCACCCAACTCGTTATTCTTTTCTGTGTTGTGGAAAAGTGTTTTGCTCATTTCCACATCGTCATTTGAAACCAGTTCGTGCTCTTCATACTTACCTGCTTTAGATTCGTATTGTGTGTAGCTCAGGCCTGCTTTTACTTTGGTGGTCCATTTGTCGTTTAATGCGTAGCTAAACACAGGAGCAAGAGTGATTTGTTTTGCCTTGATGGATGAATCCCATTCCATTTCACGGTGGTAGTCTTTACCATCAACGTTCTCGATGCCTAAGTTTTTTGAACGACTATCGTCCAGTTCAAATTGGCTGTAACCCAGTTCTACTGCCCAAGAGTCGTTGATCGAGTAGCCAACAAATCCACCAAAAATACCGTCTTCCTGTTCAGGGTTGAGATTCACACCGTCAGCTTCAAAAGATGTTTCAAAATCGTGGTCGGTGGTGCCGAATCCATACTCCAAACCCACATAAGGTGCGGCCGCTACCGAAAATGAGCTTGCTGCTAGAATCGTCAGGACTGTTCTTTTCATTTTATTTTTACCTCTTCGTTTTGATGGGAGGCATTGTGTATGAAGAGTCGTGAAGTGATCGTGAAGAAAAGACTAACGGTTGAAAATGAATAAAAAAACTCCCCAAGAAGGGGAGCTTTAAAGAAGTCGTCAGGGTGTTAGTAGACGGTGCACCATTCGTTTTTCATGTCGATAAGGTGCCAATTATCGCGTTGATTGGCTTCATCCATCGCTTTATCTAAGTGACCGACGCTGGATTTACGGTCGTATTTCCACTCACGCTCTTCATCGGTATGGTGAACGATCATCGCCATCGAGTTTGGCTGACTGGTTGCCCACTGCATCATCGCGTGGTCACCGTCTGAGTTACCAATTGCGAGAACGGGTTTCTTACCAATGATGTGTTGAATGTTCTCCACTTTCCCGGCTTTGTCATCAATCGTTAGGATTTCACCTAACTTAGTCACGGTTGGTTTACCGTCGTTGTAGTCGTACTTGTATTTTAGTGCGCTACCAATGATTTGCTCTGCAGGAATGCCGTAGACCTCTGGTGCCCAAACTCGCATGAAGTCCACGCCGCCACCAGATACTATGTATGTCTTAAAGCCGTGCTCTTGCAGGTAGGTCACCATTTCACGCATTGGTTTGTAAGTTAGCTCGGTATAAGCCTTACCAAAGCGTGGGTCTTTCGCGGCTTTCAGCCACTGTGCGACTTTCTCTTGGTATTCTTTAACCGTCATGCCACTGTGAGTGACTTTAACGATCTCAAGCAGCGCTTTTTCACCGCCCTTAAAGACGCCTTCGATGTCATCGTTCAATACTGATTTGAACGGCTCTTGCGTCTTCCACTCTGGGTGGTCTTTTGCCATGATTTTCACTTCGTCTAGCGCATAAGCCAGCTGGAAGTAGAAAGGCTTCTCTGACCATAACGTACCGTCGTTATCAAATACGGCAATGCGGTTTTGCTCAGGGATGAATGTCGATTTTGTTGTATCCAAAGATTGGTCAACGTAGTTCACGATGGCGGTCTTACTCGCTCCATCTTTCCAAGAAGGCAGCAAGCTTGGGTCGCAATCTAAAGCCATCGCTGAGAACGATAAACCAGATAAGACTGCAAGGGCACAGATGTGTTTCTTCATATTATTATTTACCTAAGTTTGAATGTATTGCTTGTATACATTTGAGGTTAAATGAGAACAACGTGGATCTAGCCTCTTTCCCTAACCATTTCCCTAACCAAGAGACGTGTTAATTGGTAAGAATGCGTAAAGGGGCAGTAACGTCGCTTCTCATGCGTAATCGTGCTTAATCAGCATCTTTAGCAAGGCGAAGTCCCATGTCCGACATAATTATAGACTGGCTAGCGAAGTCTCGACGGAAATTCTCTGATTCATCAGAATCATAGGCAAAGCTACCGCCTCGTACGGACTTATGTGCTAGGCCGGCTTTTTCATCTTTAGCGTTGTTTGGATTCTCGGTTGGGCCATAACGGTAGAAAGTATCGTCATACGCGTCGATCACGAACTCACCAACATTGCCTGTCATGTCATACAGACCAAGTTCATTAGGCTGCTTTTGACCAACGGGGTGAGCTTGGTTTTTGGAGTTGTCGGCATACCACGCCACATCAGCAATGTTGTTTGAACCTGCGTAAGTGAAACCTTGGCTCTTGTTACCACCTTTTGCGGCAAACTCCCATTCCGCTTCTGTCGGTAAGCGGTAGTTTTCACCGGTCAGCTCGTTCAATTTCTCGATGAAGTAATTCGCCTGCTGCCAGCTCAAGTTGTTAACTGGGATGTCTGCACCTTGGAAGTAACTCATTGAAGAACCCATGACAGATTCAAACAACTCTTGAGTGACCTCGAATTTGGAAATGTAGAAGCCGTCTACCTTTACTTCGCGTGCTGGGGTTTCTGCCTTCTTGGCGGAGTCGCTGTCCGATCCCATGACAAATGAACCGCCTTCAACCAACACCATGTCTTGATCAATGTTGAGCGCGATAGGGTGCGGTGATTGAGTCGCACAACCACTCATTAATACGCTGAATGATAGAATGGAAAGTGCGGTTAACGATTTGCTTTTAAATGATTTCATCAATAGTTTCTCGCCAAAAAAGTCACGATAAATATTAGCAATAAACGCTATGAAAAAAGGTTATAAACGGTATAACAAGCCTCTTGTATTAATGGGATTTATGATTAGGTCATCAAGGTGAGAATGGCACGCTTATGAGCGTTCTCAGCTGCATTTCATAACGAAAAAGGTGACGTATGCACATTACTCAAGGTCCTCAGTTCAACGGTAAAGCCTCTAAGCGTTTACATGTCATGGCGAAGCCTATCGGGGCGGCTTGTAACATTGATTGCACTTACTGTTATTACCTCAGCAAACAGGACTTACTTGAGTACAAAAAAGGCTGCACGCCTGTGATGGATGAAGAGACGTTAGAAACCTACATTCGTCAGTACATTGAAGGACAGAACACGCCGGAAATCATCTTCTCTTGGCAGGGTGGTGAACCAACGATGTTGGGCTTGGATTACTTTAAAAAGATTGTTGAGTTTCAATCTAAGTACAAGCCTGGAGGCGTGGTCATTTCAAACGACTTACAAACCAATGGTACCTTGCTCAACGACGATTGGTGTGCATTTCTAAAAGCAAATAACTTCTTGGTCGGTTTGAGTATCGACGGGCCGGAAATGATGCACAACGCTTACCGAACCAACCGCGCAGGTCGTGGCACGTTTAATCAAGTGATGAAGGCTGTTGAACTGCTGCACAAACACGAAGTGAAGTTCGCAACGCTGACTTGTGTGAACAATCTAACCAGTCGCAATCCTCTTGAGGTATACCGATTCCTGCGTGATGAAGTACGCTCACCGCAAATGCAGTTCATTCCCATCGTGGAACAAAAAACGTTCCGTACTACCGCACCTCAAACATGGCAGCCGCAAGAGCAACTGAAACAAGGCGACAAGCGTCTTATTCCTGGTCACAAAGACTCTGTAGTAGAGCCTTGGTGTGTGGCAGACGAGGCGTGGGGTAACTTCCTTATCGCGATTTTTGATGAGTGGATTCAACACGACATTGGCAAAGTGTTTGTGCAGTACTTTGAAGCGAGTGTAGAGACTTGGATGGGGCGCAAAAACCCACTTTGTACACTGGGCGAGATTTGTGGCAAAGGCTTGGCAATGGAACCAAACGGTGATGTTTTTGCTTGTGACCACTACGTTTATCCAGAATACAAGATTGGCAACATCCACCACGAAAAGTTAGACACCTTGGCGTATGGTCCTGAGCAGCAAAAGTTTGGCTTTGCTAAGACTCGCTCGCTAACCAAGCAGTGCCAACAGTGTGATTACCAATTCGCTTGCTACGGCGAGTGTCCGAAAAACCGTTTCATTCGCACCAAAGACGGTGAACCTGGGTTGAACTACCTGTGTGCAGGTTGGAAAAAGTTCTTCTCTCATGCTGATAAGGCAATGGCATACATTCTTCGTGCAACGGGTAACCCTGTGGCACATGGCAAATACAGTGATGCAGTGTTACGCCAACAAGCGGCGAAGCGTCCTGTATTCGAAACCAAATTTTAAGGGGATTGATATGACCTTCTCTAAAACGTTATTAGCCATCGCTCTAGGCGTCACTGTGAGTCAATCTGTTGCCGCACAGGATGAAACCTTGCTAGCACCAGACCAGGTTTCTTCTGCGAGCGTGACAAGCGCTGAGGAAACCCATTCAGCACAGATGTCGCCACAGCAAGTGGTTGCGAAGTGGTCTTATCAAGCTCAAGACGTGAAACAACCAGTAGAAAAGCGCATTGAAGCGTTGCATGAGTTGGCAAAATATCCAAGTCAAAACGCGCTGGTGGCAGTTGCACGCAGCCTTCAAGACCAAGACCCAGCGGTTCGTGAGGCCGCGATTGTGGGAGCAGAACCTTACACGATTGAACATCGCTGGCGCATGATTGAGCCACTGTTGAGTGATCCAGAGGCCATGGTCCGTATTACTGCTGCGACCAACTTAGTGCGTGACTTTTGCAACGTGAGCAGCGAGCAACAGCAAACGCTGGAAGCGCCGGTTGCTGAACTGATCAGCTACTTAGAGCACAAGAAAGATGACGGCTCCAAACTGCTGTTAGCGGATGTTTATCGTTGGCACCATGAATGGGATAAAGCGGATAAAATCTATCAAGCTTTGGTGACCAATCAGCCTGAAAATCCACAAATCTGGCTAAGCTTGGCCGACAACTACCGAGCGCAGCAACGCGATGCTGATGCGGTCAAGACGTTGGATTCTGCGATCAAACTTCATCCTGACAATGCGTCTTTGCACTATTCGAAAGCGCTGACACTGGTACGTTTGGATGAGAAGAAGAATGCAGCGACAGAAATCGAAAAAGCGGCCAACATGGCGAAAGATAACAGCTACTACTGGTATCTCAATGGCGTACTGCAAGAAGACTACAACCTAGACAAATCGGTGAAGTCTTTTGAGCAAGCGTATTTGATCTCTGGTGCGCCAGAGCAACTTTATGCGGTTTGCGACATCTATGTTCGTTACGACAACCCGAAAACAGATGAGTGCTTGGGCGAACTAGAGAAAGTCGCACCAAGCTACGTGATTGATCAATTGAAAGAGAAGAAAGGTCAGAAGAACGCCAAAGTAAGCAGCTAAGGCTATTTGGCTCTTTTCCTAAGCTTGTGCTGTTACATAACAGACTGAGAACGGCACATTGAGGCGATTGAACTCCTTGATCCAACGCCATTGGTTATCTTGGAGTTTATCGCCTGGACCTTTCACTTCTATCCATTCAAACTTCCCATCTTTAAAAGCAATCAAATCCGGCATACCGTTTCGATAGAGTTTTAAGTCGCTTAACTGTACGTTAAACAGTTCGACCAACAGGTCATTAGGGATGTGTTCAAGAGCTAGAGATATCAGCTCTTCGTTCACATATGCCCAACTGACGAAGGGATTACTGATCCCAACTTTATCTCTGTATGTATCAAACAACGCCGGTTTATTCCCTTGTTGAACTTGCCCAAGTGCATTGTCGATAAGCTGCTTTCTTTTATCGGCAAAATCGGCGTGATACAAATCCAATGGTCGAAGTTGATAAGCGTTAATGAATGCACCTTCTATCGGTGCAAAAATCGCATCCCACAAGGTCAATCCTAACAAGCTGTTGAGTAGGGTATTCTCGGAATAGAAAACGATCCAACCTAAACTTTCGAAATGCGCTTTGGTTGCCAGCTCCACACGTTGTTGGGACAGATCCAATTCGATGTGGTATTCGTTGCACTTGGGCTTGGTGGCTCTAGGGACTTTCAAGCCTTGTTTACGTTTAACGCGTTGTTCGAGCTTCTGTGCCACCTCAAACTCAGAGACATCGATAGGGTGGGTGAGCATCTCCGTGACAATGTCACTAAATAAATCGTTTTGTTCTAGCTTGTCGTATATGCGAGCACGACGCTCTCGGCTTGGCGCGAGTGTGGTCGTCTCAAACAGCGCAATTGCAATCTCAAGTTCGTTTATGCGTTCGTAATCACGGGCAATGTCGTTAATCATGTGCTCGCGTTTACGATCGACGTAGCGATGTTCAACCCGTTCTGGCATTGCTTCGATAAGAATATCGAGGTTCGCTTTTTGTTTTCTGTCGCATTGCCAATAAAGGTTGGAGAGTTGGCTGAGTTCAATAAGCCGATCGATTTGCTCTCTACTCTCGAAGAATCGACGCGCTTTACTTAACTGGTATTGTTCGAATTGGTGTAAGCCTAAGTCATCAAGCACGAACTGACTGAGGTCTTGATGGGTATTCGCAAAAAACAGCGTCAGCAAAACATCAATCATGTGTGCGGAGTTCAGCTTAATCACCGTGAAATCCAGAGCCTCAAATAGCTCGAAACGCTCTTCACTTAGGCATGCCACTAACGCCTCTTTCTTGAGGGTTTTAGGATGCTCAGGATAGAGCGTGACGACCTCTGGCTTGGTCAGTAGATTCGCTGCTAATTCTTGCGTTGTTAGGTCAGGGGAGAGCGAGACAAAATCATGAGCTGCCAATTCATCCAAAGCAGACTGGATATTCTCGATTTCTTGATAGTTGAGTTTGTCGCTGCGAAACCAGCAACCTTTACGGCTGTATAGGCGAACAAGAAGACACTGTGCGGGTTTGTTCAAGCTCTCAAGCGCGGATAGCCATTGGTGCTCATCTTGGCTAAGTAAGTCGCTGTACCATTCGGTAGCGTGCTGAGTGAGTTTAAAGAAGTTATCGAGATAGTAATCTGGCGCGAGTTCGACGGTGTTTTCCATAACCAACTAACAATAAAAAAGGCTTAACCCATAGGTTAAGCCTTTTTCGAATCAATTTCTGCAGATCTATTAGATAAATAGAACTGGACTGTCGATTAAGCGTTTTTCAGTTGTGCTACTTTCGCTTCAGTCAGTGGTTTAGTGATGAACGCTAGTACGATACACACTGCCATCATTACTGCTGAGATAGTGTAAGCAAGACCGTAGCCGTCACCGTTAGTCATTGAGAAACCAACAACAGCTGCACCGATTGCACCACCGATACCCCATGCTGTGTAAAGCACGCCGTAGTTAGTACCGTAGTTCTTCAGACCGTAGAATTCAGCCGTTAGAGTAGGGAATACTGCTAGAAGCGTACCGTAACCTACTGCTGCGATTGCTGTACCGATGATTAGCGTGAACTCAGTTTTGAACGTTGCGAACAGAACCATGTTGATGCCCTGTAGAACGAACGCTAGAAGAAGAGTACGTACGCCACCGATCTTGTCTGCAAGCATACCTGCTGCTACACGACCGCCTGAGTTAAATACCGCAAGGATAGACGCTAGGTAAACCGCGTTTGGTAGGTTCGCTTGAACGCTTGCGATAGTTGTGATGTTACCGATGATCATAAGACCAACAGAAGCTGCGAACGCGTACATGATCCATAGAGAGTAGAACTGTGGCGTTTTAAGCATTGCTTTCCAAGTTAGGTCGTCAGACTTCTTCACAACCTTAGGTGCTTGACCTTCTTTTACTTTAGGTTCAGCTGGCGTGTAGTCTGCTGGTGGGTTGTTGATTGTTGCTGCTAGAGGAACAGCGATAGCAAGGATACCAACACCAAGAACTAAGAAGCTTGTTTGGATGCCCATGCTGTCGATCAGCGCAGAAGTCACAGGAGCTAGGTAGATAGCTGCTAGACCGAAACCTGCTGCGATGATGCCGTTAACCATACCTTTCTTAGATGCGTGGAACCACTTCATTGCTGAAGGAGAAAGACACGCGTAACCGAAACCGATACCAGCACCAGTGATCACACCGAAAGTGATGTTCAGCATTAGTGGTGAGTTAACAAAACCAGACGCGATCATGCCTAGACCAGTTAGAACAGTACCTAGGATTAGGATCAAACGTGGACCCATGCGGTCTTGAAGAATACCTGCAACAAGAAGACAGATAGAGAAAGTAATAGTTGCAGTCGCGTAAGGTGCAGATGCTTCTGCTGCGCTCCAGCCTGACTCAGTCACTAGTGCTTTGTTGAATACACTCCAAGCATACAGGATGCCAAGACAAAGGTTGATACAGAATCCTGCTAACAGGATGCGCATAGCTTTATCAATCTTGCTCATTTTTGTTCTCAGTAATACCTCTTGGCAGATAGCAAAGAGGGGTCGGTTTAAAGATAGGGTTTACTCAAAATAAGTTTGCGTTTTTCAACACATAACGTAATGAGCGCGGATTATAACCAATAAATGTGTGATTGGAATCTCTTTTTACCCCTGTGGCTAAAAATAATTTGAAACATTAAAAATGATTGTAATGAGAGCGTTTTATATATGAAGGAAATGTTGATCTAACGTAAAGAAGCTTTGGTTTGGTAGTGAGATCCTAAGTGAAACAAGGTTGATAGCTCGAACATGGGTGTTTGGCTCACAGTTTAAGCAAAAAGTTTCTAAATGTTTAAGTGTTAATGTTCTGTAACAAAAGTGGCCAAAATAGAGACTGCTTTTTGTAAGTGCAGGATCTAAAGGGTTTATAAATTCGAGAATGTTAACCGCTTGTAATAACTAGATTCCAAAGGGAGGGTTGAACACAAAGTGAGCAAAAAATGTGCTTGTAATTGCTAAATAGATAAGCAAAATAGGGCGAAAAATGAGTTTTCATTAATGAAAGGATGCTTTTCTCTACTTGTAGTGAGGTGACTTATGAAATTGTTCCTATTACTTATGGCTTCTGTTTCTGCAGGTGTCGCATCAGCAGATCACATCCATTCATTCATGCTAGGTCTTTCTATTGCATCGCTTGCAGTAGGTAGCTGCTACTTCTTCGCATTCCGTAGTTCGCGTTTCCCACAGCTTGCTTTGTTCTTACTGATCTGTGGCATGTTGTCTAAATTGACGATTACTGTGGTCGGTGTGATGTGGGGTATGTCAGCTGAGCTGATTACGTCTCCAATCGTATTTGCTTTGTCTTACTTGTTCTTCTCACTAGCAGTAACCTACCTATGGTTCAGCTACCGTCAAAGCATCACCAAGGTTCCTGAGCGCTTCAAAGCGGCTTAATCAAAGTAATCAATTGATGAACACAAAAACGCCAGCGATTATCGCTGGCGTTTTGCTTTCCGTGTTTAAAGCGTCACAGTCAGTGGAGGCTCTGGTACTTCCAAAAAGCATGCTATCACTCGATACAATTCACCTTCTGCAACGGTGATCTTCCCATCCGATTCAATGGCCAAACGGCACGCTTTAACGAACTGACGTCGTTGAACGGGCTTCAGTTGCAGCAACAGCTCTAATGCAGCGCGGCTTAAACGCCAGTTGTTGTTTGGCTCTTCCAATGTCGTTTCTGCAAATCCTAGCGAGGTGAGCGAAGCGTTGAATGCGCGTTGTGCGCCTTCTCTTTCTGAATGCGTGACCCACGCCAATTCACGTAGCAACCAGTGTACGCTTTCTTGGAGTTGCTTGAAGGTCTTGTTTTGGCGAGTAGAGCCAAAAGGTGCGATGAGCTGCTTCTCAAGTAAATTAATGACGCACCACTCACCGAGAGAGTAATGATTGTCAGTTTGTGATAATTCACGCAGCACTTCACAAAGTCGGTTCTTTTGGCCTTCACTGAGTGCTTTTAGGGCAGGGACCGCTAATTCCAAAAGAGGAAGGCGCAAATGCGTTGGCAGCTCGTAATCTAACCAAGGTAATAGCTTTGCGTGCGACACCATTGGAATATGACCTTTGATCATCTCACGCTGCACTTCGCTGCCATCAAAAATCAGCAGCAGCGCAATAAAACGAGCGCTATAAGGCTCACGTGCGATGTCGACCAAGTCTTGTGGCAATTGGCTAATGAGCTGTTTCCCTGTCTCACTTAACTCTGAGGAAGTTGGCGCGACACTGTGTGGCTCAACGTCCTGGGTACCTAAGTCTTGGGGACTAAAGTCGGCATCCGACGCAAATCCACTGACTTGTTCATTACCGAAAGTTGCTCCTTGGCTAGGACTTTTACTCAAAAAGCTGCCGTCCCAATTAGGCTCAATTCGGCGAATCCTTTCTTCAAGTGGTGGGTGAGTTGCAAATAGGCCGGTAAAGCCAGATAAGTTGCACTGACCAAACATCATATGGCTCATTTGGCTGCTCGCTTGCGCATCCAAGCTAGAGCCAGATGCATGACCGCCAATCTTTTTCAAAGCACCTGAAATACCTTGGTCATTACGAGTAAACTGAACCGCACTCGCGTCCGCCAAGAACTCACGTTGTCGTGAGATAGCTGCTTTGATCATTGATCCAAATAAAGTACCAACCCAGCCAAGCACCAAACATACAATCGCTATCAACATAATGACCGCGAAGCCTTTATCTGAATCGGAAGAGCTTCTTGAGACGCGACTGGTGTGGTGTGTGTTGTCTAACACCAGATGACCGAAATGGGCAATGCAAGTGATGCCGAAGAGTACCCCGATTAAACGTGTGTTCAGGCGCATGTCACCGTTTAAGATGTGGCTGAACTCATGAGCAATCACGCCTTGTAATTCATCACGTGTGAAGGTGTCTAGTGCGCCTTGTGTAACACCGATTACAGCATCATCAATACTCATACCTGCAGCAAACGCGTTGATGCCTCGTTCTTCCTGCATCACATAAACAGGAGGAACGGGAATCCCTGATGCGATCGCCATTTCTTCTACCACGTTTAGAAGTCGCCTGTGTTTGGCATCTATCGTGTTGGAAGAGATCAGCTTACCACCGATGCTTTCTGCAACGCCTCGGCCACCGTTCGAAGATAAGTCAGATAGACGAATCATCGAACTTATTGCTACGATCAACACGACACCCGCAAAGCACAATAAGACATAGCTAATGGCCGTGTTTTGATCAAATGGCTCACCCGTCACCCCATAGTAAATTCCAATTGATAGGACACTGACCAAACCCGTAATGACAAATACCGCTAAGGAAAACAGAAACACCAAAAGCCCGGTGCGTTGTCGCGCGGTATCTTGATGGTCAAAGAAATTCATTAGAACTCAACCTTAGGCGCTTCTTGGATGGCTTCAGTATCTGCAAATTCCAACAACTTGCCGTCTTGGAAACCAAACATATTGGCAAACAAGACAGGAGGGAAAGTTTGCTTGTAGGTGTTGTAGCTGGTGACTGCATCATTAAAGGCTTGGCGAGCAAAAGCGACTTTGTTCTCTGTGCTAGTCAGCTCTTCTTGCAGTTGGCTCATGGTTTCGTTGGCTTTCAGTTCTGGATACGCCTCTACAACCACATTTAGCTTACCTAGCGCGTTTTGTAGCATGCCTTCTGCTTGTGCTAATTGGCTGATGGCTGCGTCGCTGTCTGGTGCGTTGCTGGCTGCTTTTAAACCAGATATCGCTTGGTTTCGAGCTTGAATCACTCGCTCAAACGTTTCTTTCTCATGTTCCATATAGCCTTTTGCGGTGCTAACAAGGTTTGGGATCAAGTCGTAACGTCGTTTCAACTGTACTTCAATCTGAGCAAAGCTGTTTTTAAAGCGATTACGTAGCGTCACTAGCTTGTTGTAAATGCTGACCGCAAACACCGCGATAAGCAAAATGATGACGATAAAAACAATAAGTGAAGTCATAGTAAGTTCCATTTTGTGAATGTATGGGATTTTTATATAAGCTGTTGAGATAGTAAGCAAATCAGACTGCTGAGAATGTGGAGCACTTTGAAAATATGGAACGCATTGCTTAATAAAACGCTCGACCTAATAAAACGAAAGGCTGGTGAATGAAGAAGAGAAGGGCGTAAGTAGAAGAGTCGTAGAATAAAAAAGGCTCGACATAGAAGCCGAGCCTTTACTGATTAGCGTTATGTAACCGCAGTTTATGCTGTCATTGGTACAAGCACCATAGTACCGATGATCACAGTAATCAGACCTGCAAGAACTGGCACAGATGTACGTTTTACTACTTCGAATGGACTGATGTTTGCCATACCAGAAGTCGCAACGATTACACCAGATACTGGCGAGATAGTACGGCCTAGGTTAGAAGCTTGTAGCATTGGGATGATTAGGAACGCAGGGTTGAGACCCATCTTCGCAGCCAGTGAAGGAGCAAGCTCTACGAACGCGTAGAATGGTGCGTTACCAGAACCCGTTGCAATCGCAGCAGCAACAGTTAGACCGGTTAGAATAAGCATTAGCGCGATACCGCCAGCACCTGCGTTGTCTGCAAGGTGTAGTAGGTTATCGATAGCACCAATTGACATAAGACCTTGCGCGAATACACCCGCCGCAACCAACAGCATTACCACGCCTTTAAACGCATCTGCCATGCCCGCATAACAAGAATCAAGATCCTCAAGTGATTTCTTACCGTCAAACTTGTTCACCACATAGTGAATCACAGCGCCCAAGAAGATAGAACCTACCACGATAGTGTAGATGTCTAGAGTCAGGCCAGGAATTGTGCGACCGTTGAATAGGAATACACCGATGATTGGTAGGAAAGGAAGAACCGCATAGAACGCTGGCGCATCTGCTTTGATCTCAGATACGTCAATCTTTTCCATTGGCGTGTTGTCTTTCTTATCTAGGTATTTGTTCCAGAAGAAAGCTGCTGCAGCCATTACGATGATCGCACAAATAGACACAGGCAGTACGGTTTGAACCGCGAACACGTCAAGCGCTAGGCCTGATTTTTCTGCCGCGATAACCACGTCACCAGAAGTTGGTGAAAGAATGATTGCCGCTGGTGAAGCACACACTGCTACCGCAGCAGGGCGAGAGATACCCATTGCTGTCATCATTGGGTATAGGGTAGCCATTAATAGCACGCCTAGACCTGTTGCTGAACTCACTGCAAGAGACATCAAACATGCCACGATGTAAGCCGCTACCAAAAGGACGTATGGAGACTTGATAACAGAAAGCGGTTTAGAGAACTGTTTTACTACTACATTGTTTGCGCCGATGTGGGTCATGTAAGACGCGAAGCCACAAAGTAGCATGATTTGCATACCAAGGCCGCCGCCACGGTATTGAAGCATGTATTTTACGTACTCTAGTGCGTCCGTCACCATATTACCCGTTGAGGTTACTTTTGATGGCAGAACGTCATGGCCAAGCAGACCAGTCATAAGAAGCAAACTAATACCTGCGGTTAATAACACGCCAGCGGCTTTGTAGCCTTTGACAATGAAATAACCCACAGCAATGGTCACTACCAAGCCAATTAAGAGCTCTAACATAGGGTTGTCTCCAGATATTATGAAAAAAAGAAAGAAACTGTTTCAGTTTATGTCAGAGAATTTACAGAATTCTTTTCTGTGGCACGAGACTAAATTAGAGCTAGCATGATCTAAAACAAATAATAGATTAATAAATAATTGCGTTGGATTATATTGTTTAAATTACGTTTTTCAGGTGTTATGTACTGGTTTTGTTGTTTTTAAAGAAACGAAAATATGAGCAATTTATCGAATAAAAATCGTACGAAATGATTAAAGAGTGGGAAAAGCGATAGTTCGAGCTAGATCACGTTAAAGGGGCTTGATTGAACAAAAAAGCTCCGAATTAACGGAGCTTTTGTTTTGACGTCTTTATATTGAAGCGCGAGTTACACGTTATGCGTAGCGTCGCACCAAGAGGTTCCAACTGCGTTGTTGACGTTCAAATTCTTCCTTAATTTGTTCGTATTTCAACTTTGATACGGAACGTTCGTACTTTTTCACTACGGTTGCTGTTTTCTCACCAAGCACTTCTTTTCGCGCTTCATAATATTCTTGCATGTGGTGTACGAGTGCATCGAATTCCTGCTGAAGTTGGTCACGAATCGATTGGCTATTTGGTTTCGTTTCTAACTTTTCTTTTGCCTTTTTCAGTAACTGAGTTGCGCGCGCTTTTTCGATACGAAACGTCGATGTTGTACGAAGTTTGGTTGTTAACCCCAGCCAAGAGCATGATTTGATCAACCATTTAGTCGGGTCGTAATGCCACCAGTACACGCCATTTCGGTAATCGTTTTCAAAGATGTGGTGGAAATTATGATAACCCTCACCAAAAGTGAAGAAGGCTAAGATGCCATTGTCACGAGCGGTATTTTTGTCGGTAAAAGTTTGTTTGCCCCATACATGCGCCAACGAGTTGATGAAGAATGTTGTGTGATGGCTCAAGAACAGGCGAGCGGCACCAACGATCAGGAACATTCCCAAGATATCACCATAGATAAGACCTAGTGCAAGAGGGAAACCGATATTAGTCGCGATAGCCAAAGGAACGTAATACTTGTGCTGCCATGCAACGATCTTGTCTCGCTTCAAATCACGACAGTTTGTGTACTCGTTCTCTTTTGACTTGTTGTAATCTCGAAGCATCCAACCAATATGCGAATACCAGAAACCGCGTTTCGCTGAATACGGGTCTTTGTCATTGTCATCAACATGCTTGTGGTGAACACGATGATCAGAAGACCAATGCATTGCGCTGTTTTGAAGAGAGAAAGCACCACCTATGGCAAAGATGAATCGTAAAACTGGGTGAGCTTCATAGGTTTTGTGACTCCACAGACGGTGATAACCCGCGGTAATGGAGAGATTGGTACAACTAAAGGCGATGATACCCCAGATCAGATGTTCCCAACCTAATCCGTAGTGGTATGCATACCAAGGCAATACAACAAAAGTCAGAATAAAACTGGCAGAAAATATCAATAGATTCAACCAGATAATGGGCGGTTTATTATGCGTCACGATGTGTCCCTAACTTTGAGCTAACAACTGTTCGCTAGAATATCAGCGTACACGTGTAAGTCAAACTAAAGTTAGGCGACTTTGTTTCGAGTTGTGACAGTTCTATCGCTAAGGCCAAACTCGCAATAATCTGGTGTAGTTAGTGGGATTTTTTGCTTTTAAACGAATAATGAGTAGTATTAATCAATGAGCTGTGGCTATAGATTTGTAAAATCTGCCAAAAATATGTAGTTAAAGAGGTGGAAAATGCCAAAGCTCGTTAGAGAAGCAATAAAAGAACATAGGAATACGTAATGGAATTACGATTAGCGGAATATAAGGATTATGAACGCATCGCGCAGTTGCACGTGGACAGTTGGAAGCGTCACTACCGCGGTATGCTAAGTGATGGTTATCTTGATAGCGAAGCCATCGACGATAAATTGTTGATTTGGCAAACTCGCTTAACCAACCCACCATTTAACCAGCATGTTGTGTTAGCCGAAGAGGGCGGGCTTCTTCTTGGTTTTGTTTGTGTGTTTGGGAATCATGATTTTGAACGCGGCAGTTTTATTGAAGCGCTTCATGTGGATGACAGTTATCGCGGTCGCGGGATCGGGAAGCAACTTCTATTAGCGGTTGCAGAATGGCAACAACAGTACTTTAAAGACAGTGGCTTGTACCTTGAAGTGATTTCTCAAAATGAACCAGCAATCCAGTTCTACCAGCATATTGGTGGACAAGAATGCCAAGAACGCAACTGGAAAGCGCCGGGTGGTGGTGAAGTCCTTGAGAAAGTGTTCCGTTGGTCAAATGCACAATCACTGGTTAATGGCATCGAAGAGAACGTGGTTTACTCGTAACGGTTGTAACCAGAAACCTAATTCAGGAAAGAGCAGCCAAGTGCTGCTCTTTGTCGTTAGAACCAATCCTAAAAGCTCAACCCCATGGCTTTTAGTTCACACTCACATTGTTCTGCGTGCTTAAATTGAATTGCCTCAATGCCTACCACGCGTGCGCCTTCAACGTTATAGGGCATATCGTCGAGGAACACGGTTTCTTTCGCAAAAAGTTGATGGGTTTCTAATAGGCTTTGATAAATCTCTGGTTGAGGCTTTAACAAGCCAAGTTCTGCAGATACCGTTGTGCCCTCAAATAACGGCCAAAAGTCATACGTAGCTTTTAGATATTCAACGATCTCTACTACATTGTCTGTCAGAGCGAACACACGATATCCTGCTGACTTTATGCGCTTTAGAAGGTCCACACTGCCATACATCAGTAATTGGGTGTGTTTCACGTAGTAAAAGAAACGCTCTGCTTCGCTCTCAGAAAACTGTTTTTCGAGTTGATACTGCCGCTTGGCTTGTGTTTCTGTAATCAGCCCTTTGTTCAAATCCAACCAAATCGCACTCATGAAAAGATCTTTTGCTAACGCCTCGGCATCGACATCATTTCCAAAAGTCAGTCTCACGATTTCGATTGGTGACCACCTTACGAGTACATTACCTACATCGAATACGACATTTTTAACCTCTACTGGTTGCATAGGCATCCTTGTTTGATAAGTTGAATAGGGAAGTGAGCACTGTGCTGGTGTTTGTATGTTGCATGGCATTCATGTACATGACGTTGCGCCACTTCTCAGTTTCTGATTAATTAGTAATCAAAGTTACCTAGTGATTCTTTTTGTGAATATAAAGCTCTGAATTTAAAGAAGAGCATCGCGAAATATTTGATTAATGTCTCACTGCTTATGTGCGATAACTAATATATAATTGAAAGGCAAATACAAAGAAAACAATGCTAAACATAAAATCAGTAAATGCTAGGCTCAGTAGATAAAGTAAATATGGACGCGATTCGCAAAGTATATCAGTACGCAGAACCCAACCTTACCCTCGTAGGATGGATGGGCTTCGTCGGGTTTCCTATTTACTACATCGTTTGGGAGTTCATGTTCCCGCAGCCTTACGAAAACCTACCGCTTCGTATTCTCTGCTCAATATTATTCTTTGGCATCATTTATCGTAATCGTACGCCATTTGAGTGGCGCAGGTTCTTACCCGCCTATTATCAAGTGGTCACGACGCTCTGCTTACCTTGCTTCTTCTTTTACATGTTGCTGATGAACAACTGGTCGAATGTATGGGTGATGTCGTTTATGTCGGCGATATTTCTTCATATTCTGCTCGTCCATATCACTTGGGTGATGTTTGCTCAGACCTTTGCTGGTATTGGGCTTGCGACATTCTTCGCTTGGATAGCCCAAGGGTTCCACCTCGAACTCACGATGGATTGGACGCACGTGCCAATCTTCTTGTTTATCTATCTGTTCGGTAACTTGTTCTACTTCAGAAATCAGGTTGAGCACGAAGCAAAAGTATCATTAGCGAAATCTTTTGGTGCCGGCATTGCACATGAGATGCGAAACCCACTGAGCGGTTTGCTGACTTCTATTGATGTCATTCAATCGGTTCTGCCAAATCCAAAAGAGGGTAAGAAGGCGCAATACACGTTAAGCGATGAAGACGTGACACTGTTACGAGAAGTCAGCAGTGACGCGATGAAGATCATCCACTCAGGGAATGAAACCATTGATTTGCTGCTTACTTCAATTGATGAGAACCGTGTATCTCGCTCTACATTCAAAAAGCATTCAGCACAAACCGTTGTCGAGAGTGCAATTGAAAGCTTCAGTTACAAACGTTCCACCGATCGTTTTGCGATCTCTTTAGACGTAAGAAGCGAGTTCGATTTCTTGGGCAGCGATACATTGCTTAAGTATGTGATGTACAACTTATTCAAGAATGCGTTCCATCATCGTAGTTCCGAAGATTTCCATATCCATGTCGCCATGTATAGCGATGAGTTCACTAACCAAATTGTGGTGACGGATAATGGTTCGGGCATTTCTCCGGATGTACTTCAGAGTATTTTCCAAGACTTTTATACCACGGGTAAACCCGGAAACTACGGTCTTGGTTTGCCTTTCTGTAAGAAAGTGATGCGCTCGTTTGGTGGTGATATCCTCTGTCAATCGGAAGTCGGTGAGTGGTCACAATTTACCATGACGTTCCCAACTATTGGCTCAAACGCAGTCAAAGAGATTAAGAGTGAATTAACGAAGCTAAAAACGATTTTGTTTGTGAGTGAGCAAAACATTTTAGTATCGAAAGTAACTGATATTGCGCGCCTTATGGGATTCGAACTCACGGTACTTGATGTACCAGTGGTGATGAAGAAGAAAGAGTACGAATTCGAGTTTGATTTAATACTGATCGACATGGAAAGCTTAGACGTGCGAGGTAATCACCTCGATAAAGTTGAATCTTTGCTCTCTTTTACTGAAGCACGAATTGTGTATCTCTTTGAACATCATCCAATTCAACGCGCAAGAAACGCGTCTTTCGAACCGATTTGGGTAGAAACCCAAGCATGGCTGCTAAACACCAGAGCAACCATCGACCGTCTGCTCTATGATGCAAACTATGTAGTGCCAGTGATGCCGGTAAAACCTCTAGATTCGACAAACAAGCGCACCATTATGGTGGTGGACGACAACGAGTCTTTACGCAAGTTTACAGCGATGTTGCTCGAGAAGCAGGGCTTTGACGTGATTCAGAAAGAAGATGGCCAGCAAGCAATCAACGCGTTAGACGCGAACGATGTCGATTTGATTTTAATGGACATTGAAATGCCAGTGATGGATGGTGTAGAGGCGTCTCGTCGAATTCGAGGTTCAAACAAGGCGTATTCAACGGTGCCTATCATTGCGCATACTGGAGACAGTTCTCCGATTACGTTGGATAAGATTGGCTCATCGGGGATGTCGGATTTCATCGTGAAACCAGCCGACAAGAACAGGCTGTTCGACAAGATTGCTAATTGGATTTAACCCAGCGTTCTTAACCTAGTCGCCTTAACTCCACGAATTCTTAACCCGTTATCACCACGGTGAAGCAAACGGTCATAATAGAGCTCAGCATAACGCTGAGCTCTTTATTTTTCGGCAGTCACAAGCTTCCATTCAAACGTGCCGTTTATGATCTGTTAAACAAACTCTAGTTCTGGATGGTTATACGCTTCCTGGCAAGCGGTTAGCACATGGTCGATGTCGCGAGACGTCATGTCGGCGTTGATTGAGAATCGAATAATGTTTTTATTCTTTCCCGTTGCCGGGCGACAAAATACAGCGCCAAAGACATTTCGTTCTTCTAAGAAGTCACGTACACGCTCGGTATTACGCTCGCTACCGCACTCTAACGCGATAATTTGTGATTCGCTGCGGATATTAAAACCAATCTGCTTAAGGCCCGTTCTGAGCTCTTTAGCGCGATTGAACAGCATGGTTCGTTTATCATCGGCGTTTTTAATCACTTCAAGCGTTTTCTCTAGTCGAATGACTTCTTGTGGCAGAACCGTTGAACTAAAAATGGCTGGGAACGCAACAAATGGTAACGTTCGTGCCAGTTTTTCTGGGCCGAGAATCGCTCCTGCTCGATAAGCAAAGGTTTTTGCCAGACTGACAGTAATGAAATCTACTTGATCAGTGAGTTCCAGCGATTTAACTAAGCCTGAGCCGTTAGGCCCGTGTGTTCCTAACGAGTGGGATTCATCCACCACTAAAGCGCAATCAAACTCACGCGCCATTTCGTAGATGTCGTGGAGTGGGGCGATCGTGCCTATCGTGCTGTAGACCGAATCTACCACGATAACGCCTGAGCCATGACGCTGGATCTGCTTACGCAAGTGGCTCATGTTGTTGTGCATGAACGGATGCGCTTGTGCTCCCGCAGCCCGAATACCTTCCCACAATGACATATGTGCAAAGAAGTCGATATAAACCGGCGTTTCCGGAGGACAAATGGTCTGCAACAATCCTATATTCGCAGCCCATCCCGACTGGGAAAGCAAGCAACTCCCCATGCCGACATACTGCGCGAGCTGCGTTTCAAATGCAGGCTTGGAATCATCATCTTGCAAGAAAATCGCAGACATAACGACGTTATCATCATGCTCAGATATCGCATCTCGGTGAGCTTTTTGAATCTGTTGGTTATGAGATAGCGATAAGTAATCGTTACTCTGCATGACCACAGCTTCGGGTTGCGGTCGTTTCCCTAATACCAAGTGCTTTTGGTTCTCGTTCTGTTCAATCAGATCTTGAATATAAAAGTCTAGGCGTTCCTCAACAAAGGAAGGAAGTCGTTTCGTTTTCAGTTTATCACTCATAATAAGTTCTCTTCGAAATACAGAAAAACGCCAGCGCTGACAGTTATATAGTTTGACTAATATGAGTGAGGTGTAATTAGCCAAGTTGCATAAGTTTGCGTGCGCCTGCAAACTCGGCATTTAAGGGATGGGTGAGCTTTGTAACTCCTTACCATTCGGGGGTCTAACTAAGATCGCGCTTGAAAAATAACCATTAAAACACATAATTAATATTTATGAATTTGTTCGATTTTTCCTACAAAATTTAACTGGCGGGTAAATTGGTAGGGGATGAGGGTAGCGCTACGTTTAGTGGTTTTCATTCCATAAATAATGAGAAAAGCGTCGCTCTTTTGCACTGCAATGAAAAAATTTAAGCATAAAAAAGGCACGTGTATCACGTGCCTTAGGAAGGAAGTTAAGAGGGGGGATTATCGCTTATTACGAAGGTAACGTTTACGACGTTCTTCTTTGCGTTTTGCTTTTTCTTCTTCTTTACGAGCGGTTTCAATCTCTACTTCAATCAATTCTTGAGTGATCATCTCAGGCAGTTCGAGGGTGATTTGTCCTAATGTGCCTTGACGAAGTTCATGAAGAAGGATCTCGGATACTTTGTGAAGGTCTACTCGTCCGCCAGCACGTAATGCACCGCGGCGACGACCGATCTCTTCCATCATCTCGATATCCGATTGTGGCAGTTCGTCGATTTGGTAACGCTCTTTTAGCTTTTCAGGGTAGTGAGCCGCTAGGTACTCCACCGTGTAGAACGCGACTTCATCGTATTCCATTGCGGTGTCCTTTACCGCGCCGGTTGCAGCAAGACGGAAGCCACTGTGTGGGTTTTCTACTTTTGGCCACAGGATCCCCGGAGTGTCAGAAAGAACGATACCATTTTGAAGGTTAATACGTTGCTGACGACGTGTAACCGCTGGTTGGTTGCCTGTCACTGCGATAGTTCGACCCGCCAACGCATTGATAATGGTGGATTTACCAACGTTTGGAATACCCATGATCATGGTACGAATGTTCTTGCCAATTTCTTCACGATGCGGGGCAAGTTTACGTACCAACTCCATAATTTTTAGGACTTCAGTCTGTTGAGAGGTAGTAATAGCAATCGCTTTTACGTTGTGCTCTTTCTCGAAGTGGTCAATCCAAACTTGAGTTAACTCCGGGTCCGCAAGATCACGTTTGTTAAGCACTTTTACTACTGGCTTATCGCCCTTGAGCTCCGCGATCATAGGGTTTTCACTACTAAAAGGGATACGAGCATCAAGCACTTCAATAATGACATCTATTTGAGGGATCGCTTCTGCAATCTCTTTTTGTGCTTTATGCATGTGGCCCGGGAACCACTGGATAGAGTTGTTAACCATTTGAAAAATCGCCTTATTGTTTCATGGTTATGCTGGTGGGTTACTTAGCTTAGTTACATCATTTATGGGGATGTTTAGGGAGTGGGTTAATCATCACCACTCGTTACCACTACAGCGAGTCATGCGAGGATCTTAACACTTTATTGAGAGAGCGGAAATGTTAGAGCAGACTGACAGAGAGATATTTAGGGGCTTAAGCCCTGTTTTAGTGGCAATGCGGTTACTTTCAAGTCGAACGGGGTTTTCTTTCAAGCGTGATCAGCTCATTGTGACGCAGAGAACTACGCCGCAATGAGCTGAATAAGAAGAGACAAGAGGGCGTTAAGAGGCGGAGTCGAGTAGTTCGTTGATCAGTTCTGCGCGCTCAGTTCTTGCAGCTAACATCATTTGCATGTTCACGGGTGGAGCAGGGTTAGTGCGGATGTAACGAGCGCAATCAACAGGCACACCATCCACAATTAATTCTAAGTGCAGGTGAGGGCCTGTTGTTCTTCCCGTATTACCAGTTAGGCCGATGGTTTGTCCTTTCGTTACGTGGTCACCCACGCGAACATCGCTTCGAGATAGGTGTAAGTAACGAGACATAGAACCGTTGGTGTGGCGGATATTAATGTAATTACCGGCAAAACGATTATAGCGAGACTTCACGACGACACCATCTGCAATGCTCTGTATTGGCGTTCCAATTGGAACGGCGTAATCAGTACCCAAGTGTGGTGCAATTAAACCTGTTGCTGGATGTTTTCGTTTCAAATTAAAACCAGAGCTAACTTTGTACTTTTTCGCTAGTGGAAATGAATAATATGGCTTTCGAACTAACTTATTTCCATATTCATCGTATGCGTTGTTGTCGCCATCGTTAATAACAAAAAAGTCTCTTTTACTACCGGAATAGTAAAAAGAACTGATGTATTTTTCATTATAACTATTAGTTCGGGTTTTTATTGAAAACTTGTCGCCTTTTCTTACCGAACCAATAATGTCGAATTCATTTTCGATTAATTTTATCAAAGATTTTATCTCTCGCTGAGATAATCCTGCATTAATCAAAGAAGTCACGAAAGAGTAATCGATTACGCCTGTGGTGATCTTGGTTCGTTGAAAGTACGTCTCGTAGATGTGTTCGATGTTACTGTGGATTATTTTGTTAGAAACAACAGCTTGAGGTTTTGGTGTGACTACGCTTGGTCGCTCTTCAGGAGTGAGTAGATGATGAGTAAAAGACACGCCGGCAATGATGACGAATGCAATGAGCACGAGGGGTAGAGCAATGTTTTGTGTATGTTGTCTTAATATTAAACTTGTCATTAAATCGAAATTATGCTCAAAGGCGAAAAATTGAGGGGAGTATAATATTTAAAATAAAATCTTACACGCCGTTATAGCCAATTCCTGTGTTTTTACTAATTAAATAACGATAGATGTGAAGTAGCGCTGCTAAAGAGGTTTTAAACTACCTATTTTGTTAGCGTTTATGTTTGATTTTATGGTTATTTTGTCACGTTGAGAAAATCCTAGACAATAATATAATCTCGGCAAAATATACTCTGCCAAATTACTATGTTCACTAAAAATACGCTAAAACCAACGTTAGGTCTCATGGCTGCTTCACTTTTATTGAGTGCATGTGGCGGTGGGGATGGTGGTGACAATACACCGCCAGCTAGGAATACAGGAAGCATCTCAGGTAACGTTTTTGACGCTCCAGTCAATGGCGCCAAGATCGAGGTGTTTGAATACAAGGATGGAAAAGTCGGAAGATTGCTTGCAAGCACGACTTCTGATGCCTTTGGTGATTACAAGCTTGAATTCGAATCCTCTTCGATGCCTTTGTATGTCGTTGCACAGCAAGGTAGCTACACTGATCCTCTCACAAAAGAGATTGTGTCATCGAGCGCGGGCAAGACTTTGCGCTTAGAAGGGGTAGTGAATTTTAGTGAAGGTAGTGATCAGAAATTAATGCTCACACCACTGACTAATATCGTTTCTGGTTTAGCTAAGTATAAGGTTTCCGGTGGGGAATCTGGCTCAGATGCGGTCTCTGAAGCCTTAGATAGCATCAATGGGATGTACGGGTTCAATGTCAATGAAACCACTCCGATTGACATAACGAAAGGTGGTCAAAGTAGCTTTGCCACTCCTGGTCACCAATACGGGGCTTTGTTAACAGCATACTCTTCACTTTCATATGATCTTATTGAAAAATACGGTCAGTCTGAAGATAACGTCTATACCTCAATGCATTTTGCTGACATTCAATTTCGTGATGTCATCGCTGATGGTCTTCTAGACGGCTTAGAAATCAGTGATTCGACAGGTGCAGTGACGCCGCTTACGTTTGGTCAGCAGAGAATTACCAGCGACATTTACACTCAAGATCTTTCTCAACACGTTTTGATTGTAGTGAACGACCCAGAGCTTAATATCTCAGGTACGGATGCTGATGATTACGTTGCTTTTAGTCAAAAAATTAATGACTTGGGAAGCCATGGTACGACCGATGGTGTTATTCCACCACGCGATGAAACCGAAATCGATACAACCCCCCCAACCGTAAAGCGCACCGATAGTGATGTATTAGCAAGAACAGATAGCGTAGATATCAGACTCAACGACGATATCGGTGTTCAATCTGTTTCTGCTTATGTGGAATACCAATTACATGGTGCTTGGTCTGGCGAATTCAAATGTAACGACCAACAGACTTCTGGCAGTGAGTTTTGTTCGGTAGACGCAAGCGGATTTGAAGTTGGGGTTCGTGAAACAAACATCAAAGTAAGTGTCGATACAAAAGCTATTGATGCCGTTGAGGTTGATTCAGACACCGGCCTTTCTAATGTGACTGCTGCTCGTTTGGTGTTTTACACGGCAGATGTTTTAGGCAATGAACTTGTTCCTGGCAGCAATTCAGGCCATTACATAAATTTCGAGTGGGATAATGAAGCACCGGTCATCTCTGTTACTTCTGCAAGCGCTATCAACAACGAACTTCAAGAGTACGTATTAAAAGGCATAGTAAAAGAAGCGTCTCAAGACATTAAGTCTGTCAGCGTTTCATTTAAAAGCGGTCTCCCAGAAGATGTAGCTTGTACTCCTGTAACGGCAGAGTCGGGCAGTGCTTGTGAATTTAGTAAAGCTTATTCGACAGACGAATTCTTATCTACGACTACGTTCGATGTTAAGGCTACTGATACCAAAGACAACGTCGGTGAATACCAGCATGCAGTAAGCCGTGACGATCAAGCCCCTGCTCAGATAATTACGTACCCTGAAGGGACATCGATGAACTACGTTAATGTGACCGTCGATGGAGAAAGGTCTACGTACGAAGGGGTTTACACGCAAGATACTTATACATCAAACAATGTTCAGTCGAGTAGAGACTACTTGAAGATCGATTATGTCTATGCCGCTTCTGGCTTGAAATCAATTGATAGCGTTGATTTCGCGAACTTTAACGTTAACCTGTTAAAACAGAATAAGATCCCTTACGTACGAGTTCGAGTTTCCGATGTGAACTCTGATACGGTTTTAGGCTCAAGTGCTGACAAGCTTAAACTAGTCGTGAAGTACTACGTAAGCCAAAACAATGACAACAACTACGCATTTCAAAACACAACACAAACCTTGGCCTCGACGGACACTATCACCGCGAGTATCCCTCACGAAACTATTTTAGATAGCGAAGGCAGAGTCGATGAGGTTATTTACTACGTTCCTTTCGTAAAAGAGGTACTTGGTGATGGTTTTAAAAACGTTTCAGAAAACGCCAGTCAGAAACTGGTAATTCAAACCATCGACGAGTCCGACAACGAAAGTGCGACTCAAGAAGTTTATTTCCGAAGCAGTTTTGACCTACCTACGATGACGGTTGTGACTCCTTTCATTGGGGCGCGTGTGCAATTAGAAGGTTTGAACCCAAATGGTGAATTCACCTCTCTAGCAAGTTGTACCACCATTCAGCAGCCAGAAAGTGATCAAACTACCGCGCTTGATGTTGCTTCGTGTGAAACCACGACGGACGTTGTCAATTATGAATTCATGCGAGTACGTTTAATTGGTGTAGAAGGGACGGACCCTCACTACTATCAATGGAAAGACGATGCAGGCGCCAAATCGAGCGTTAATCTAAACAATGCCAATATCGGCGCATATTTTGAACTTGACGGTTCAAATACGTATTACGTGACCGAGCTTGCCACTTACCAGACAGGTTTGTTCGATTATCGTTGGAATCAGGTAGAAGCCGGTGACAAAACATCAGAACGCGCTTCGCAAATTCTTACGGAAGTGAAATACGCTTTAGCGGGCGGTAATAAATCATTCTTCGGGTTCGTTCCAACTGTCACCGCTTATGCTTCGAATGAGATGCTTAAGGAGCCAATTCCTAGCGATCTCTCTAACGACTACCTGCACCGTTTCCTTGTTGAAGCAATTGATGACTTATCTCAGGACACACCTCGTAATAACTCTTCTGATTTCGCCTCAGCTATTTATGACGATCTTAGCTACGATGGTAAAGCAAACGGGATTGGCGCTGGTGGGAACCAAATCCAACTAGATGGTTATGTATTTAAACCTGATACCTACCGCAAAGACCTTGCTCAGTCCTACTACAACATCATGACTGAAAAATACGGCATTCCTGATAATATTGCTCAGCTTTATGCCGATGATATTTCTATGGCTAATCCTAAACTTGGCGAAGACAATATCTTTGATAGTGGTGGCGGTAGTATTGATATTTATCCTCCGAAACAAACACTAACAATAGAGACTGGCCGTGAAACAATGGTTGGCGACAAGCTTTATGTCGCGGGCGAAGTAGTATCTAGAGTAGTGTTAGAAGATCCATCTGGGGTTGTAGAGGAAGGTGAGCAAGCACCGAAATTCCAAAGTATGTGGTATGCCATGGATGACCCCAATACTGCTATTCCATTGGAACTTCAACCACAAGAATCTGGCGATAGTAATAAATTTAGAAAAGAGTACTTCTTTACCTTAAATACAGAGTCAGCAGATCTCACCGATATCATCGAGTTTGCGTTGGAGACAACGGCATTCGATACCAAAGGTAATGGATATACTGAGGCCGAACCTCTTGTAGAGCGTTTGTATGTAGATAATGACTATCCGGAGGCGAGTTACATCCCTCCTATAGGTCCAGATAAAAACCCTATAGGGGAGGATGTTTATCTGAGTATTAGAAATAACATCCACGATCTAACTTTTGAGTTGAAAGATGAGGTTGATGACAAACTCGAGAAACGTAGCTTACTTTTCTATAAGACATCTGGGGAAAGATACCCAGTGTCATATGAGCAGTTTTATACCAACCAAAGCGATCGGTTCGTCGTACGCCTATGCAGTCAGGAAGATTGCTCGACTCAAGGAACAACAATTAACCCAGGAGATGGTGACTGGTTAGCGGTAGTTAGTGCCGAAGATAACTTGGGGAACGTGGTATCAGATGCCGACAATGGGGCCCCAAGGTTTCGTATTTATATCGACTCTGAGTCACCGGTTGTTAATGATGCGGAAATTACAGAGCGATTGGGTGGCAATGATGTTTGGACTCCGGTGATCGATTGGGGTGATCTTAGTCAAGGTAGCAAAGTAAAAGTCGAACTAAGGAAAGGCTCAGGTCAGTCCCAAACGTTAGAAGCTTGCGATCCTGAAACAAGCGTTTGTGATCAACCATACCTCATTGGCGAGCAGCCGGATGTTAAAGTTCAATTGGTTGCTGAAGCCTTTAATTACGATTCCAAAAATGAATTTTATGTAACGGCAACGGATAAAGCGTATCCAGCAAACGAGAGTAGGAAGGGGACGTTCAGCTTTCAAGTTGATAATAAGGGACCAGTAATTCTACTTTCTACCCCTTGGATTGAAGACGCTTTGAATAAAGAAAACACCGTAGTAGGACGTAAGTTCAATGTGCTTTTTGAATCTGTGACAGATGATTCTGGTATTGAGGAAGTGTCCTTGTTCCAGGTAGATAACCCTACAGTGTTAAAAACGTTTAAGCCTGAGAACCCAAGTCAAAAGTTCGAAATGCCACTTGTGGAAGATGATACTAAGAATATTCACCTTAACCCTACTGAAGGAAATCTCATCCGTCTCTATGTTAAAGCAAAAGATGTTCATGGTTTTGAAAGTCAATCTAATACAAATAGCGTAATTTTTGACAGCAAAGGCCCAGAATTTAGCTTGATGGGGCACGATGTTAATAGTTACTACAATAGTGATTATGTCTTTGAACTGAGAGCTACAGATTTAGGCCCGAATGGTAACGTTTCTCCTGAAGGAGTAGATCGAGAAAACTTAGAGTACTGGATATTTGAAGATGTTGAACCAACTCCGGGTACTCCGGGAACGAAAATAGTCAATGCCGACGCTCTTAAAATTCCTTTAGGTGGGCAAAGTGATGGTGAGCATACAATTAGAGTTAAAGGTTCAGATACTCGTGGCAACTCATCGACAAGTGACTTTTTAGTTAACGTGAGCAGTAAGAAACCTGACTTAAAATTAGGGATTACTTATGCTAATGGTGATTCAGAAGGCCAAGAAATTAATAATAACGTGGTCTATGACAATGGTGACATTAAACTCACACTCGAAGTAAACGATGTGAGTGGGGTTAATAAAATTATATCTACTTATAAATACTCTGGTGAAAGCAATGCGACAGACTTTCAGTTTTCTAAAGTTGACGGTTCAGAGGACACTTGGGAAGCGACGTTAACCCAGGCTCAACTAAGTATAGATGGAAACTATGAGTTAAGTATTAGTGTTGAAAATAATGTCCAACATAACGGTACTCCACTAGTTAGCAACATTAACCGCACGTTAAGCGTCCAGCGTAATGGTGTCGAGCTTGAAATTGCAGAGCCAGCGCCTACAGATTTTCAGAGCTATGTTTCTGATGGGGTGCTAGACGTTAAATTCACAACTAAAAGTGAAGTTAAAGCAAAAAGCATAGAGTGTTGGGTTCGTAAGGAACACAATGGCAACGATGCCCCTACTAGTGGAGAAAAGCCTACTTCTGGCGTGAAGAATATTTCTTCGGGGCAAGAGCCTAGTTGTAGCGTTGACTCGGAAAATATTTCGTATTCACCTGCTGTTTTGATTGTCCAAACTACGGGCACGAATGGAGCGGAAGCCGTTCAGAAGTTTGACTTTAAAATGATGGATGCAGAGGCTCCAAAGACAGTTTCACCAGAAACGGATCAATACGTATTTCAGGGTTATGAGGTGACCTATTTAAAAGATGACCCAACCAATACAAAGTATCTAGCGTTCGACCTTACATTTAAAGATGAGTTGTCAGGAGTAAATATTACCGACAACGCGGATTACCCAACGTTAATTAGAATGACTGGAGCTATTCCGTTTAGCGCTGAGAGTTGTGTTTTGAATGCCAATGGTGAAGCTGTTTGCCGTTACAAAGAAAAGTATGCCGATATTATTCAAAAGACGGCGGTTACGCATGCCTACAAAATTTCCAACATTACTGATAATGCAGGCAACTTAGCAGCAGAGCATGAATTTGAATTTATATTACCAACTGAAAAGCCGGTAGTTGAAATTACAAGCCCTCAAGAAGGGGAGCTACTAAATGGTAAAACTCTCGATGTAGATTTTAGAGTTAAGCTTGCCGAATACTCGGATATAGAAAACGTCAGTGTTACCTTTGGTGGAGAGTTCTATGACTTAAAAAATAATGCTGACAACTTCAGAGATTTCACAACCTGTGCTGATGATGACAAGTATCGCTGTTCAACATTTTCTAGTGAACAATTGGAAAGCTCTCTAGAAAACAAGGCATTAACTGTAAATGTGACTGTCACAGATGTTTGGGATAACCGTGGAAGTAAAGCCGTTAAAGATATTAGATTCGATAATACTGCTCCTGTCATTGGAGATGTGATCACGGTTACTGAGCAACCAGATGACAAAGTTAGGTTCACTTTTGTCGAGATGAAAGATGACGTCAGTGGTTTAGCTAAGGTTAAGTACACTGTGCGAGCGCTTGGCTTTGAAGAAGAAAAAACGGAAAACATGACTTATTTCGAGCTATCCAAAGATCAGCTCTTAGGTCGTGATCAAATAACGGTTGAGGTAATCGCGACTGATGCGGTAGATAACCAGAGTAGTGAAAATAAGACTATCGATCTGACTGCGCCGACTATTAGTCTCTCATTTAATGATATGGCTAGCTTGCTGGGAGGCAAGCTAGCATTCACTAAAGAAAGTCAATCGTTCACGATTACGTCTACAGAGGGGGAGCATGTCAAGGCAACTCATTATTCCATTGATATGGTTCCAACTACCGGAGACCCGCTTAACTTCAACGGCAATATTGTGTCGTCAAGCGCGACTGGTACCATGGATTTTGCAATTGATGACCAAGCTGAATACATATACAAAGTGACAGTCACTGACTCAATGGGACGTGCTGTTACAGACTTTAAGCTCTTTAATAAGACTTATGATGCCAAAGGTATCGAATCTGTTGTTGATCATGAATTACCAGTTATCAGTGGTATCACAGCGGATCAAGTTTCAATGACACCGACGGATGATAAATATGAGTTGGGTGTAACTGCTGATGTGACTGATAAAAACTTAAGTTCAGTTACATCAACAGCTGACAACGGTTCAGGTCTAACATTAGGGCCACAGTCAATCACGGAACCTACTAACGATGGCGACCCTTATGTGTTTCACTACTTGTTATCGCCAGGAGATTACACGATAAAAGTAATCGCGACTGATGCAGTCAGCAATCAAACGGAAAAAACGACAACATACAAAGTGGAAGCAGCGACAGTCCCTGAGCTAACAATATCGACTACTGCAAGCACACCTTTGGCTGGTGGCGTCGAAGTCCCGCTTACGTTTACTTTTACTGAAGAAGTCACAGACTTCGATATTTCAGACGTAAAACTAGAAGCAAGTGATGGGAGTGAGATTGGTGAGTTGAAGTCTTTATCTTGGAGTACCGCTGACAACATAACCTGGACGGTCAAGTACATAACCCCAGAAAAAGAAAACAAAGACATAACTATACGGGTCGATGATGAGAGCTACAAGAGCATCAACACTATCCCCGGAAAAGGGGATAGTTTGGTTCTGGGGGTAGAAGGTGTATTACCAACGCTTACTAAAGTAACGTTTGATCCTCTGCATCAGGAAATTGGAAAGGCAGTAGACGTTAAGCTTGAGTTTGACAAAGAGTTACAAGAAGCAGTAGCAATGTTAGATGGAAATGAAATTAGTTCACTGACCGCGACTGCAGATAAAAAAGTTTGGATTGGTGATGTTCAAGTCCCGACAACAAGTGATTTAGGTGTCAAGTTGGTCGTAGCGCAATTCAAAGATCTAGTTGGTAACATAGGCGCTGAAAATTCATCTTATATATTGCCAATCACCCCAACCTTGGCGATCACGCCTGTTGGTAATGTGGATGGCACCAACGCGGCCTCATTGCAGATTGCGGGGGCGTCAACTCGCTTTGATGGCCAAACGGTGAGCGTAGAAATCAAAGCGCAAGGCAGTGAAACGCCTATCGTGAGCAGCAATGCCACGGTGCAAAACGGTGGGGCTTGGACGAGCAACGCGATGGACATCAGTGGTGAGACAAATGGCACCTACAACGTGGTGGTGACGGGGACCAACGCCTCCAATGTCGAGGTCACAGAAACGAGCACCTTAACGCTATCGCAGGCATTGCCAACCTTGACCAGTGCGACCTTCAATCCAACGCACCAGTTGGAAGGGCAAAGTGTCGCGGTCACACTGGAGTTCGATAAAGCACTGCAAACAGCGAGTGCAGAGCTGGGTGGTTCCGCCATCACGCTGACCAAGACAGGGGATGCGAAAGTCTGGACTGGTGACGTTGTTGTGCCTGTGTCGTCAGAGCTGACTGTAGGCTTGGTGGTCAAAGACTACCAAGACCTATCAGGGAATACAGGCGCAGAAGACAGCAGCCACTCGATGCCAATCACCCCAACCTTGGCGATCACGCCTGTTGGTAATGTGGATGGCAC
>NZ_JATABF010000025.1:0-85298 GCF_036533715.1 Vibrio sp. M260121
ATGCGGGATGCGGGATGCGGGATGCGGGATGCGACTTATTTTGTTTTTCTAGGAGCACATTCTGTCAACGCTGTTTTAGCTGAGTTTCTTTCACTAATCTTTCAGTACACACTTCTCGATTTCTAAAGCGAAGCGTTCCCGACTCTCGAAGCGCAGCGTCCTGTAGGACAAAGTCCGTTCTTCAATTCCCGAAAACAAAAAAGCGCCAGTCTCTCGACCAGCGCTTTCTAAATTTACTAAATAGCTTCAGCGTTCTTACATTGTGTAAGTGTATGGCGCTTGAATACCTAGAGGAATATTTAGCATCCAGTAAACCACTAGGAAGATAGACCAGCCGATTAGCATTGCAATCGAGAATGGCATCATTAGCGATGCTAGCGTACCGATACCTGTCGACTTCACGTAACGTTGACAGTAAACCACGACTAGAGGGAAGAATACCATCAGAGGTGAAATGATGTTCGATACAGAGTCACCTACGCGGTAAGCCGCCTGAGATAGCTCAGGAGAGATACCCACAGCCATTAGCATAGGAACTAGGATTGGACCGATAAGAGCCCATTTCGCTGATGCAGAACCGATTAGAAGGTTTACAGAAGCTGTTAGAAGAATCATACCGATGATAGTTGCTTCACCAGGTAAGTTCATTGCTTTCAGACCTTCCGCACCGTAAAGCGCTAGCATCGTACCGATGTTTGATTGCGCGAATGCAGATAGGAACTGTGCACAGAAGAACGACATTACGATGTATGCGCCCATAGTAGACATAGTATCCGCCATCGCTTTGATGATGTCGTTACTTGTCTTGAACGTGCCTGAAACGCGACCGTAAACGTAACCCGGAATGATAAACAGGATGAAGATCAACGGAACGATAGACTTCATGATTGGCGCAGAGAACGCTGTGATTTCACCTTCAGGTGAACGCAGTGCAGAGTTTTCTGGGATAAGTGCCACAACAAGAAGTGCGATACCTGCCATCATAGCCCAACCAGCGTAACGGAACGCTTTAGACTCAAGCTCAGTGAAAGAACCTAGATCTGGTGCTTTCTCTGCGTCTTCGTCGATTGGAGTGTTCTTTAGGCGTGGTTCGATGATTTTCTCAGTTACGTACCAACCAATAGCAACAATGATTACTGAAGATAGACCAGTAAAGAAGATGTTCGCTAGTGGGTTAACCACGTACTCAGGGTCTAGAACCTGTGCAGCTGTTTGTGTGAAACCAGCCAATAGAGGGTCAATACCTGAAGGAATAAAGTTAGCAGAGAAACCACCTGATACACCTGCAAACGCTGCTGCGATACCCGCTAGAGGGTGACGACCTGCTGCGTGGAAGATGATACCACCAAGAGGAATAACCAGAACGTAGCCCGCATCCGCCGCTGTGTGCGATACGATTGCTACAAGAATTAGCATTGGAGTAAGAAGTTTTGCTGGCGTGAAGTTCAGCATCTTCTTAAGGCCAGTCGTGATGAAGCCAGAAGAATCGGCAACACCTACACCCAACATCGCTACAAGAACGATACCAAGTGGCGCAAAGCCAGTGAACGTTGTCACCATGTTAGCAAGAAAACTTGCCAGTGCTTCACCTGTTAGAAGGTTAGTAATAGTAAGAGCTTCGCCAGTTCGAGGGTTTAGAAGGTCGAAAGAAACATTCGACAAAAGTGCAGACGCAGCCCAAGTAATGATTAGTGCCCAGAAGAACAAAATCGCTGGATCAGGAATTTTATTACCTACTCGCTCGATAAAGTTCAGAAAGCGATCCATCCCGCTCGGCTTCGGTGACGGTGCCTTATTTACTGCTTGGTTACTCATGGTAACTCCATATGAATGATGTTGGTGCCATGGCCTATTTGAGTAATTATAACGGCCTATTTTCAACCGAGCATTCTATTAAATAGTCATTAAGAAAGCACAAGGTTCTACGCTTTTTTCCATATTTGGAGACATATTTTGCAAAAAAGCCATATCAATTAAACATAAAAAAACAGTAGCACACCATTCGCATTAACAGTTACAAAACCACCTATTAACCACCCAACCAAGCATAAAAATTGTCAATATTTACGATAAAAGCAATTGTACGAGAAATGCAAAACACCCTAGTTTTCGAACTCACTGTAACGCGAAATCATTGTTTTTAGCTCAATCGATTGCGTTTCCCCCATCCTATCTTTCCAGCTAGAAGTTATCGTGATGGTCTTGAGAGATCCGGAGCTCGTTGCTGCAGGCACTTCCCACTCAACGATATAAGATCCAGTAGCAGAAGATCCTGTTGCAATAGCAGCGAAACTGGCCGGTGTGATAGTAGACATTGCCTCAGAAGCACCTCGAGTGCGAAACCATTCGAGTTGATTTTCAGCTAAGCGTAATGCTTCCACACTTTGAATCGCGTAATCCGATTCACGTTCCATGTAAATTTGTAGCTTAGTTAAACCAAGTGCGCCAATACCAAGCAGCAGAAACGAAATCAGCACCTCGATTAAGCTAAAGCCTTTTTGTTTAGAGATCATTCCAAGAACCTTTTTTCCAACGGAAATAAATAATCGGATCAACGACCTCATCGATATTATCTCGGTTGAATGCAAAATTTAGAGAGTTAACAAAATAAGCACTATAGCCAGGGCTATCTAAAACTTGTCCCCCCGAAAAACTAAATGAGCCGCGCTGCAGGTAAACGACTTTATCTAGAGCAAGTGTGGGAAAGTTAGCAGCATCACCAAAATGATCTTTGGCCTCGAACAAGTTCCAATGCGTATCCAAATCTGTAAGTGTATTAGTCGTCAGTTGATAGAGCATGCCAGGGAATGTCATTGAGCCATGCACAGCAAAAATACCATCTTGAACCACAAGTAATATTGGCGCTTCCCCAGTAGCGGCAAAAGCTTCATTAAGATAATCAATGCCCCCTTTGATTGGTATCCCATCAGGATCAGTCTCATACTCTCCGGAGCCATTCTTTTTCGAGGAAGTAAACTCACAGGACCCATTAACCCAAATATGAGTTTTGCCTGCTGAAATTTTCTCCCCAACCTTCTTTCCACAATCGGTAACGATTTGGTTAGTTGAGTCGTCGTAATCAATCGCAGTAAAGCCCCAGCCTGATTTCACCGAGCTCCAGTTGCTGCGTTGCTCCCTAAAAATGTCGTAAAATGGCTCTAGATCTGCATCTTGAATAAAGTCCTCACCGTAACCTGAGTCAGAAGAGGTCACACTCATATGTTCTGATTTACAATCTATATTGTTGTGAACAAAATCAGCGTAAGGAGCAGAACCATGTATAACCCCTTGATTTGTAGCTCCGGCACGTGAGTGAAATGCATTCTTATAGCGAATAGCAACACACTCCCACCCACTTCCTACCAACTCGCCAGGATCTGGTGTTGAAAATGCGGAGCTACCATTTACGTATAAATCTGTACTACTTTTTAGAGCTCCGGACGCTCTTCCTCTTAAAAGAACAAGTTGTTTTTCAATGGCTCGGCTGGAGTTTGGTACAGGCTTACTTAACAGCTTATTGTCGGGTTCCAATGCTAATTGATGTAAACCTAAAGGCGTTTCACATCGGCTTGAAATTAGCGAAGCTGCAGAAGAAACATCCCCGGTACTTTGAACTAAAGAATAGAAACACTCCAATCCCCCCTCAGCACGCCAATGCTCTTGCCGCGCTTCAATTTGGTTATTGGCACGTTTGATCTGATAAAAAAGAGACTTGTAGCTACCAAGCGACATCATTAACGCAGCGACAAGTAATACACTGACAACCAGTAACGCTGCTGCACCTTGTTGTTTATTCATTATTGCCAGTTCCTTTGTTTCACAGTAAAGGACTGCTCCGTACGAATATTCGTCGCATCTTTCAATTCAGTCCCCAAGGTAACGGTTATTAAGGCACTCTTGGCGTCGGTGTTTTCTAGTACCTCACTCACAAGATCAAACCGATTAACGTGGATCGCCTTTTTGTCGAAGAGTGTGTTACACGTCCCTGTACCGGAGAGATTAGCCACATCATTGATATCCCATATAGTGGCTTGCTTCTTTTCACACACAAAGAGCGATTCAGGTGTGCCATCCCGTTGCTCATACACCACGTTTTTATACAAAGACGTAGCTCCAGAAACCCCAACGTTATAAACGTATGCAATAAGCCCAGAGTCAGCGCCACTAATGGTATAAAGTGTGTTACTTGCACCGGATATTTTGACCGAATTTCCATCGCTACCATCAAATCCTGCGCGCTGAATATCGCTCTTCATCATCTGCAGAACACTGGCCGTGTTTTGCAATAACATCAGCTCTTTAGAACGCTCCATCGCCACCTTTTGGCCACTGATATAAAGCGAACCGACAATAGCGAGAGAGATCAGCCCTAAAGAAGAAGCAATCATGAACTCAACGAGGCTGGCACCTTTTTGGTTAAACATATTCATCCCTTAAGAGCAGGTTGAGTACCCGAAGAACTCGGTATTGTTGTTATCACTACATACACGAACGCGAGCAGAAAGAGTGTGAGAGATGAGTTTGAGTGCTTTTGTAGATTCTCCTGCCGGATAAAATTTGATGTTGCCGGAAGAAGGACGACCATGAACGTCATCGAAACTGATTTGAGTCGATGAATAACTTGGCGTAACCACAATTCCGTTGTAAGCCTCTCCCGAAAATGACAACAAAACCGTACCTGCTCCTTCGGTTCCGTTATCAGTAAGTTCTATTCGCCAATTGCCATCACTTGATGAAGCCCCAGACATAATAATGTGGGCCCAGAGTCTTTCTCTGCGTAAAACCGCTTCCGACTTACCTTGAAGAACAAAACCGTGTAGCTCATCAGCTAAGCGCTGCATTTTGTTGGTTTCAAAAACATTTTGGAAAGATGGTGCTGCCGCCGCCAGTAAAACACTCATTACTGCGATGGTGATCAGAAGCTCCAACAACGTAAACCCGCGAGGCATTTCCCAAATTCCTATGCAAACGGCAAAAGGGCCGTAATTCATCTTGCGCTGATGCTATCACCTAAGAAAAATAGGCGAAAAAGTGAAAAGGGAACTACTCGTCATGATTCGAATTTCTGGTTGTAACGGATACAACAAACGATTTAGAGGGATGACATTGATCGAATTACTGATAGCCGTTGTGATCGTCGGTATCATTACTGCTATCGCCTATCCGTCTTATAGCAACCACAGTATCACTGCCCATCGCACCGTTGCGATCAGTGATATTGCTCGTCTTCAATTGGAACTCGAGACGTCTTATGACGGGGGCTATGACTGGAGTGGATTAGTATCTGGTGGGCATTGTACGATCTGCGATTCAGACTCAGACCGCTTTTCATTTAATATCGTCAGTTCAGCGACTTTAGCGTACAAAATTGAAGCGACAGCCAAGTCTGATTTAGGGCAAGATAACGACAGTTGCTTCACTGGCCAAGACAAAAAAATAACACTCACTTCAACCAACATTGAATCGCCAAGCGATTGTTGGAACTAGAGCGCATTTGCTTGCATCCATCAAGCTATCAAGCTATCAAGCGCTAAATACACAAAAGCCTGCATCGTTGCAGGCTTTTTATTGGATTCAGTTAACCACGCAATTAGCTGGTTAGGTCATCAAAGAACTTCTTCACACCGTTGAAGAAACCTTCTGATTTTGGCTTGTGCTTAGTTGCAGCATCGCCACCACAAGACTCATCAAACTCTTTCAGCAATTCTTTTTGACGAGAACTTAGGTTAACTGGAGTCTCAACCACTAGCTTAACGATTAAGTCACCCACACCGCCGCCACGAACGCCTTTCACACCTTTACCACGCATACGGAACATACGACCTGTTTGCGTTTCTGTAGGTACTTTAAGGTTCACACGACCATCTAGCGTCGGAACTTCAACTTCACCACCTAGAGCTGCCATAGCAAAGCTTACTGGCACTTCACAATATAAGTTGTTGCCTTCACGTTCAAAGATATGATGCTCTCTCACGTGAACTTGTACGTATAGGTCACCTGCTGGTGCGCCCATTTCTCCCGCTTCACCCTCGCCAGATAGACGAATACGGTCGCCAGTATCAACACCAGCTGGGATCTTAACGTTAAGTGTCTTAGTTTTCTGCTTACGACCTTGACCATGACATTCGTTACATGGGTCTTTAATGATCTTGCCTTTACCGTGACAGGTAGGACAGGTCTGTTGTACTGCAAAGAAGCCTTGACGCATCTGAACTTGACCGTGACCATGACAGGTACCACACGTTTCAGCTGACGAGCCTTTCTTCGCGCCACTACCATCACAGGTATCACAGTGTACAAGCGTAGGTACTTCGATCTCTTTTGATACACCACGAACCGCTTCTTCTAGCGACAGTTCCATGTTGTAACGTAGGTCTGCGCCACGTTGCGCGCGCTGCTGACCACCGCCACGACGGCCGCCACCAAAGATATCACCGAACACATCGCCAAAGATGTCGCCGAAATCAGCGCCACCGCCACCAAAACCGCCGCCGCCGAAGCCGCCACCGCCTTGTTCAAAAGCAGCATGGCCGTACTGATCGTACGCCGCTTTCTTTTGAGGGTCAGTGAGAATTTCATACGCTTCTTTTACTTCTTTAAACTTGTCCGCAGCAGACTCATCACCCTGGTTACGGTCTGGGTGGAATTTCATCGCTAGACGCTTGTACGCCTTTTTGATATCGCGCTCAGAGGCATCACGGCCTACGCCTAATACTTCGTAAAAATCACGTTTTGACATGTTCTTCGTCACCAATTAATTACTGCAAACGGCATGATTTACCGCTTGGTGTTTGTATCGTTCTAGGTAAGTGCACTCATTGCAAAATACTTAACTAGAAAGACAGCTTTGACAAACAGACGGGCGTAAGAGTTACCCCAAACGCCCGCACACAAAAGTCTTATCGACTCTAGGCGACCATAGGCCGCCTAGTTAGAAATAATATTATTTCTTGTCGTCTTTAACTTCTTCGAACTCAGCATCAACTACGTCGTCTTCTTTAGACTGTTGAGCATCAGCGTCAGCACCTTGTGCTTGTTGCGCTTGAGCTTGTTGTTGAGCGATTTCCATTAGCTTTTGAGCTGCCGTCATTAGCGCTTGAACTTTAGCGTCGATCGCTTCTTTGTCATCGCCTTTACGTGCAGTTTCTAGCTCAGAGATAGCTGCTTCAATCTTCTCTTTCTCTTCTGCAGGTAGCGCTTCACCAGCTTCTTCTACTTGCTTACGAGTACCGTGAATCATTTGGTCAGCTTGGTTACGTGCAGTCGCTAGCTCTTCGAACTTTTTGTCCGCTTCTTTGTTAGCTTCTGCTTCTTGAACCATTTTCTCGATGTCTTCGTCGCTTAGACCGCCAGAAGCTTGGATAGTGATCTTCTGCTCTTTACCAGTCTGCTTGTCTTTCGCCGAAACGTGTAGGATACCATCCGCATCTAGGTCGAAAGTAACTTCGATTTGTGGCATACCACGTGGTGCAGCTTGGATACCTTCTAGGTTGAATTGACCTAGAGATTTGTTGAAAGACGCTTGCTTACGCTCACCTTGAAGAACGTGGATAGTTACCGCGCTCTGGTTGTCTTCTGCTGTAGAGAAAACTTGGTTCGCTTTAGTTGGGATAGTCGTGTTTTTCTCAACTAGCTTAGTCATTACGCCGCCCATTGTCTCGATACCTAGAGACAGTGGAGTAACGTCTAGTAGAAGTACGTCTTTAACGTCACCAGCAAGTACACCACCTTGAACTGCAGCACCCATTGCTACTGCTTCATCAGGGTTTACATCGCGGCGAGCTTCTTTACCGAAGAACTCAGCAACTTTCGCTTGAACCATAGGCATACGAGTCTGACCACCAACTAGGATTACGTCAGTGATGTCGTTTACAGATAGGTCAGCGTCAGCTAGAGCAACTTTTAGTGGTTCAAGAGAACGTTGTACTAGGTCTTCAACTAGAGATTCTAGTTTCGCACGAGTCACTTTCACGTTCATGTGCTTAGGACCAGTCGCGTCTGCAGTCACGTAAGGTAGGTTTACGTCAGTTTGAGAAGTAGAAGAAAGCTCGATCTTCGCTTTTTCTGCTGCTTCTTTAACACGTTGCATCGCTAGTGGATCGTTCTTAAGGTTGATACCTTGCTCTTTGTTGAACTCGTCTACTAGGTAGTTGATTAGACGCGTATCAAAGTCTTCACCACCAAGGTGAGTGTCACCGTTAGTTGCTAGAACTTCGAACGTTTTCTCGCCTTCAACTTCATCGATTTCGATGATAGAGATATCGAATGTACCACCACCAAGGTCGTATACCGCGATAGTGCGGTCGCCGCCTGACTTGTCTAGACCGTATGCTAGAGCAGCCGCTGTTGGTTCGTTGATGATACGTTTAACTTCTAGACCTGCGATACGGCCAGCGTCTTTTGTTGCTTGACGTTGAGCATCGTTAAAGTAAGCAGGAACTGTGATAACTGCGCCAGTTACTTCCTCACCTAGGAAGTCTTCAGCAGTTTTCTTCATTTTCTTCAGGATTTCAGCTGAAACTTGAGGAGCAGCCATTTTTTGGCCTTGCGCTTCTACCCAAGCATCACCGTTGTCAGCCTTAACGATTTTGTAAGGCATGATTTCGATGTCACGTTGAACTTCTTCGTCTTCAAAACGACGACCAATTAGACGCTTAATTGCAAATAGCGTGTTAGTTGGGTTTGTTACTGCTTGACGTTTAGCAGGTTGGCCTACTAGCGTTTCGCCATCCGTGTATGCAACAACAGATGCGGTTGTACGCTCGCCTTCTGCGTTTTCAATTACGCGTGGCTTGTCACCGTCTAGAACAGCAACACAAGAGTTAGTAGTACCTAAGTCAATACCAATGATTTTACCCATCAGGCTATCTCCGAATAAATTCTATTTTCGTTTTGCTATATCCCCTATGTGGGGACGTAGAATCGGGTTTCAACCCTTACTCACAAACTAAAATAATGTTGTTTGCTTCTCTTATGCCCAATAGATAAGGGCTGCAAATGGCTTTTCAAGGGAGAGAGCAAAAAAAATTGAAAAAAGTTGCGCAAAAGAAGAGATGCGGGATGCGGGATGCGGGATGCGGGATGCGGGATGCGGGATATACTCAATATAAGCTCCCAATAACTAACACCAATTCCATACACGCAGCGTAAATTCAAATTCAATACTCATTACTTTTGAAAGTGATAATGAAATATCAAAACTTAGATGTTTGGAAAATGAGCTTTACGTTGTGTAAGCATACCTACCAAGCAGTAGAGCACATCAAAGATTATGCGTTTAAAGATCAGATTCGTCGTTCTTCACTCTCAGTACCAAGCAATATCGCCGAAGGTATTGAAAGAGGCAGTCCAAGAGAAACCGCTTACTTCCTTAACGTAGCAAAAGGCTCAACTGGTGAGCTCAAAACTCAAATTCTACTCGCCTATGAGTTTAAATATATCAGCCAGTGTGACCGCGATGCACTTTGTGAGAAATGTGAACGTATCTCCCGCATGCTCTATTCCTTAATTGCCAAGCACAAAAACCAAAGCAGCACTAATCTATAGCACTACGCTCCACAGGATTAAGTCTGTTTCCTGATGCTTCGCGAATTTTACTAATAACCGCTATGTGTGTTCTTGCAAACGAGATTCTTAACAATGCTCCTTGGTCGCTTTCGGGAATGATACTGAGTAAGTGCAGAGCTATTTTCTCGTCATACTCAAGAGTGAGGCTCGAACAAGTCGGGGATCAAATTATCTCCCTCTCAAATCTCGGAGCGCAGCGTTCCATAGGACGAAGTCCGTTCCCGGAGCGTCTCTAAAAAGAAAAAGCGAGGCCCTTAGACCTCGCTTTGAATTCGATTGAGTGAGCAATTATCAATTATGCACTTGCTTGTGCAGGCTCAGCATCCACGATTTCTTCTTTACCAATCTCGCCTTCAGACTTAGCAACAATCGTGTTTACTGCAGTGTCGCCGACTACGTTAGATGATGTACAGAACATATCGTTAATACGGTCAACCGCAGCAACAATTGCTAGACCTTCTGGTGGTAGACCCAATTGGTGAAGGATAACACCAACCATTACTACACCACCGCCAGGAACACCGCCAGCACCGATAGACAGTAGCAGAACCGTAAAGCCTAGAGTCACTAGGTCAGATACCGCGATAGGCTGACCAAATGCGTTTGCACAGAATACCGCTGCGATTGCGATGTAGATTGAAGCACCTGCCATGTTCATCGTAGCGCCCAGTGGTACACCAAAACCAGCTACCGACTTAGACACACCAATCTTGTCCGTAAGAGTGCGCATCGTTACTGGAATCGTCGCGTTTGAGCTTGCTGTAGATAGAGAGAACAGCACTTGCTCACGCGTTTTACGAGAGAACTCACGCGCAGAAATACCTGTAAACATTTGAACCGCTAGTGGGTAAACAACGAAGATCCAAAGCACCAGCATTGAAACCACAAGAGCAACATAACCTGCTACCGATGCAAGCGTTCCTGCATCCAGTGTTGCGCCAAGTTGAATCATCAGAGCGAATACACCGTATGGCGCAAGGCTCATCACAAGGCCAATCAGCTTCATCATGATTTCGTTCGCCATCTTAAAAGTACGAACCGCAGGGCCGCCTTTTGAGTCAAGCGCTTGGATAGCAAGACCTGTCAGAATTGCCATAAAGATGATTTGTAGCATGTCGCCATTTGCAAACGCCTGTACCGGGTTGCTCGGAACGATGTTCACAACCATAGAGAAGATATCCGGCGTTTCTGTTGACTTAAGTGCCACAGAGTCAGAAATCGTACCCGCTAGGTTTGCGCCAGCACCAGGCTGAACAATCATAGCAACAGTAAGAGCAGCAATAATCGCAACGACGGTATTCAAAATGTAAAGAGTAAAGGTTTTACCACCTAAGCGACCAAAAGAACGAATGTCTTTAAGCTCAACAATGCCACATACAATTGATACATAAACCAAAGGAACAACCAGAAGTTTAATCAGCGAAACGAACATGCCGCCTGCCCCTTCTGCCGTACCTAGGATATAGGTATCAAAAATCGCAATACCGCTAAATAAGTACTGAATAGCTGTACCCAGCACAAGGCCGGCGAACAAACCAATAAAAATCTTACTAGAAAGCGATTTATCCATCATAAATCTCCGAAATGTTGTGTTTGCTATTTATATTTTTATAGTTACATCTACTGATTTTTACGGCAGACCTCGCAAATAATACACACCAGAGTTACAAAATAAAGACTTTCTTTACAGAAATGTTAATGGGCAACATTAAAAGTAAATCACTAGATCCACATTCATATTCAGAATTAAATCTCGAAGGCAAGTCAGAACAGCCACTTATAGACACAGCATTCCATAAGTAAGCAATATAAAGAAAGGATGTATCCTATAAGAAAAATATTTCCCAATAAGAAAAACTTTGAAGAGGATCAAATTTCAAATTCATCGCATATTCAGAGGAGTGAATATGCTAAGGACATGTTTGAAACAAAAACGCCCGCTATTCAATAGCGGGCGTTTTAATATATTTATATCAATGGGTTAACTGATTACTTAGCAACCATAACCATTGCAGGACGTACAACACGGCCGTTTAGCTCGTAGCCTTTTTGCATCACAAACATCACTGTGTTCGAGTCGTGATCTGGGCTCTCTTGAATAGACATCGCTTGGTGGAATTCAGGGTTGAATGCTTCACCTTCTGGGTTGATCTCTTTCAAACCAAATTTCGATACTGCGTCTACAAATGTCTTGTGTGTTAACTCAACACCTTCAAGAATTGGCTTAACCACTTCGTGCTCTGCATCTGCAGCTTGGATTGCACGCTCTAGGTTATCGATAACTGGAAGTAGTTCTTCAGCGAATTTGTTCAGAGCGTACTTACGAGCTTTATCGATTTCTTGCTCAGTACGACGACGCATGTTTTCTACTTCAGCTTTAGCGCGAAGAACCGCATCTTGCTGGTCTTTCACTTTTGTTTCGCTAGACAGTAGTGCTGCTTCTAGTTGAGCAATCTTAGCGTCTTTCTCATCACCAATGTCTTCAAGTTCTGCTTCAGCTTCTTGTGCTGCCGCTTCTACTTTCTCCGCTTCTTCGATGATTTGATCAAGCTCTTCTTCTGTAACTTTGTTTTCTTCGTTGCTCATGATATCTCCAGAATTCAACTTAATGTCCTTAAAGCCACTCACGTTTTGTGGGCTTTAACCACATAAAAATTCGCATATTTAGGTAACTTGCCATTATTATGGGGATGAAGATTCCTGATTCAAGCCTCTTTAATGCGGAAATGCTATGAAAAACCCATGTAACGTGATCGCGATTATCGGAAAACCACGAGATCAGCAGGCAATTCAAACTCATAGAGAGTTGTACGAATGGCTGACATCCGAAGGTTACCAAGTGTTTATCGATGATCGCCTTGCTGCAATTTTAGACGAAATCCCGCAAAGCCAATTTGCTAGCCTCGTTGAACTGGGTAAAAACGCGGATCTCGCTATCGTTGTTGGCGGTGATGGTAACATGTTGGGCGCTGCGCGTATTTTGTCGCGCTTTGACGTGGCCGTCATCGGTGTAAACCGTGGTAACTTAGGCTTCTTAACGGACTTAAATCCGGACGACTTCAAAGAAGCATTGAAGGCTGTACTGAAAGGCGAGTACATTGAAGAAGAGCGCTTTTTGTTAGAAGCAGAGATTCATCGCCACGGACAAATCAAAAGCCACAACGCGGCCTTGAACGAAGCAGTGCTTCACCCAGGGCAAGTAGCACACATGATTGAATTTGAAGTCTACATCGATGACAGCTTTGCGTTTTCCCTACGTGCTGACGGCTTGATCGTATCGACCCCAACAGGTTCGACTGCCTACTCGCTTTCTGGTGGTGGTCCAATTCTGTCACCAAGCTTAAACGCGATATCTTTGGTGCCAATGTTTCCACATACCCTTTCAAGCCGACCACTAGTGGTGGATGGTAAGCGCCGTATTAAGCTGATCGTGTCACCAGAAAACCGCGGCACACAAGAAGTGAGCTGTGACGGGCAAGTCTCTCTACCAGTGTCTCCAGGCGATGAAATTCATATCTATCAGAGCCCAAACGTTCTCAAGCTGATCCACCCGAAGGACTACAGCTACTATCACGTACTAAGAAATAAGCTTGGCTGGTCAAGCAAACTGTTTTAGCAATAAAGGTTGGTGTGAAAGCATCAACCTTTTTTCTTCTCTGCCATAAAAGCCTCTTGTAAAAGCCAAACGACATTCAATCAAGCAACGTTAAAATTAATTTTATAAATTTAGATCTTGTGTGCAAAATTTATACAAACCTTAACGCTCGAATTGAATGCTCGATGTCCGGTGATATTCTCGCCATGAATAGAATATAAACTCTATTTCATACCAGTTATCTCAAAGGACGCATTATGAAAAAAACAATTATATTGTCCGCTCTCAGTACGTTAGCGCTTATGGGCTGCCAATCTGAGGAGGCAAAGGTTACCGATATTTCAAACGCAAAAGCCGAGGACATCACCAACACTAAACGAGCGTTGGCACAACAACTCAGTGAGAGCTACACCGACATAGAACCGATGCTGCGCCGAGACATCACCGCAGAGCACATCAATGTCCCTGTTTCTTCTTTTGTTGAACAAACTCCCCTATCAGCTTTCAGTAAACAACTTGTGCAAGCCGATACACAAATTCGCTCATGGAAAGGCATTTCAGAATACTCAGAACAGCTTCTCGAAGTTCGCCTTGCAAATGAAGAGATGCTAGATGTATGGCAAGAAGGCAAAATTAGCCCCCTATTTGCTTTTGAACCAAGTGGTGATGATGAGCAATGGCAATACATCGAAGCGTACGATGTCTATGGTCAAATCCATCAGTTGGACGTCTATCAACTTCCTGACGTGCCGGTTTTGGTTATTGATAACAATAGCTCAGCAGAACTCAAAGCTGGCCTGCAAGCCATGCAAGCAGAGATGAAAAGCTTAGGCCAAGCAACCATGGTCCAGCCATATCTATCCGATAACCAGCGAGCTAATGCCCCTCTTCTGGCTAGTGCAGCAAGCTCCACTCAACCAATTCAAACCACGCAACTTAAGAAGATTCGTCTTTCAGATGATCAAGAACCTTGGATCTCGGGTAAAGCAGAAATCTACGCCATCGTTACTGGCGTCAATCCAAGCCGTGACGAGCCAGCGTTAGATTTGGTCGAACTTCCATATTTGGATTACGACAATCAAGATTACTATCCGAACCAAATCATCATTCACTGGTCTCGTTACCGTTGGGGGGCGGCGGATATCGTCTTAATGGAGCAAGATGACGGCACCGATTACAAACAGTTAGCTAAGCTGCTTGTTCAGGTTGCAGAAGAAGTTCTGAAGGCAATTCCAGATCCAGAAGTACAGGCTTACGCCATTATTCCTCAAATCACGAACAAAATTATCGATGCGATCCCTGATGGAGCACTCACCAACGATGATGATTTTGTCGATGTTTACTACACGCTGATGCAAGACACTTCTTATGTCGACCATCCAGGTGCTGGCGTCAACGCAGTGGTTACTTTAGAGCCGCTCACAATTAACCCAACTCGCCCGTAACTTGTTCAATTTAAATAGGTCGTTGCATTTTCTGCGACCTATTTTTCCCTTCTCCCTCACAAAAAATCGCTTCTTTGAGAAAAAATACCTAACCCACCTTTACTGTATAAAGAAACAGTATATACTGTTTTCTTATACAGTATTGTTCAGTTATACAGGTAAATAAAAATGCTGGCTCATCTAAGTGTTAATAATTTTGCGATTGTTAAATCTTTACAGCTCGAGCTTTCAAAGGGCATGACCACCATCACAGGTGAAACAGGCGCAGGTAAATCTATTGCAATTGATGCTTTAGGTCTTTGTTTAGGCGGGCGTGCCGATGCAGGCATGGTGCGACAAGGCGAAGAAAAAACAGAAGTCAGCGCTGCCTTTTTACTGGACAACAATCTACACGCAACGCGTTGGCTAGAAGATAACGACCTGCTGGATGGCAGCGAATGTATCTTGCGTCGCATCATCACTAAAGAAGGACGCTCTAGAGCCTTCATCAACGGCAGCCCAGTCCCACTTTCACAACTCAAATCTCTTGGGCAGTTGTTGATCAACATCCATGGACAGCACGCCCATCATCAACTGATGAAAAGCGAGCATCAAATGGCCATGCTTGACCAATATGCAGGACATTTAAACCTACTCAAAAGCACACGAAGTGCTTACCAGCATTGGCGTCAGGCAGACAATAACCTTAAGCAACTAAAAGAGAACAGCCAGCAAAACCAGGCGCAGAAACAGTTGCTTGAATACCAAATCAAAGAACTGAATGAGTTATCGCTAGGTGAAGAAGAATTTGCAGAGCTCGAGCAAGAGCACAAACGACTGTCCAACAGCGGTGAACTTGCCGCTACCTGCCAGCAAGCCATCGAACTTATTTACGAAGGTGAAGAAGTCAATGCGCTTGGTATTTTGCAATCGGCCAATCACTCCCTAATCCAATTAGCGGAATTAGATGAGAAATTAGCTGAACTACCAAACATGCTGTCAGAGGCAATGATCCAGCTAGAAGAAACCAAAAACGAACTTCGCAGCTACCTTGACGGCATCGATGTCGATCCAGGTCGCATGGCTTATGTCGAAGAACGCTTTTCTAAAGTGATGTCGATGGCTCGCAAACACCATGTGATGCCTGATGAGCTATACCAGCACCACCAAGATCTACTGGCACAAATCGAAGCACTAGATTGCTCGAATGAACGCTTAGATGAGTTAGAACAAGAAGTGGAGCAGAAATACCAAAGCTTCTTAACCCAAGCAGAAAAACTGCACAAATCACGCAGCCGCTATGCTAAAGAATTGAACAAGCTGATCACCCAAAGCATGCACGAATTAAGCATGGAAAAGGCTGTGTTCAGCATCGAAGTGAACAACGAAAACGCGCATCCATCTCCACTAGGCATGGACAGCGTATGCTTCTTGGTTTCAACCAACCCAGGCCAACCGTTACAACCTATCGCTAAAGTCGCGTCTGGCGGTGAGCTATCACGTATCTCCTTAGCGATCCAAGTGATCACAGCGCAGAAAATTGACACACCAAGCTTGATCTTTGACGAAGTGGATGTAGGTATCAGTGGTCCAACAGCAGCTGTTGTCGGCAAGATGCTGCGCAAACTGGGCGAATCAACTCAAGTAATGTGTGTAACCCACTTGCCGCAAGTTGCTGGCTGCGGTCACCAGCAAATGTTTGTAGCCAAACACACCAAAGGCGGCCAAACTGAAACACAAATGCGCTCACTAGATGAAGAACAACGCGTGGCAGAACTCGCTCGCCTACTTGGTGGCAGCCAAATCACTGACTCTACATTGGCAAACGCAAAAGAACTGCTTATCGCGGCTTAACAGATCGGCAAGGGATGAGAAATGGATATCAGAGCAATCAACAAAACCAACTGCTTAGATCTTGTCCCTATTTTTGTTGAGTTGGAGCGATACTCTACTTGAGTTTTCACAAGCCAAATAATCGCTGAACTTTCTCCTTTATTGGCCTGACAAAAATGCCATTATTGTGCGTGACAAACTGTTCAGCTCTCGGTTTAAGCGAATTTGTGAGTCATGTTCCGTCATTTAGCGTGCAATATCGACGAATAAATGCAACTCAACTCAAAATTCGTTGTCAGATTTCCTACCATACGACGCATAGCTTTTTACATCTGCGTCGAGCTTGTTTATTATCAGCGCAGTATTTTAAAGGTTACTAAGAAATTATTATGCAATTAAAGAAGTGGTTAGTTGCCGTACCATTAGCAATGACATTGCTGACAGGATGTTCGGTATTGGAAAAACTGGTTTATCGTATTGATATCAACCAAGGCAACTATGTAGAACAAAGTGCGGTTGATAAATTAAAGTTTGGGATGACTAAAGCACAGGTTCGCTACGTTCTTGGTTCACCTATGTTGGTTGAAAATGGCTACCCAAATACGTGGTACTACATTTACCACCACACTCCAGGTCACGGTGAATCAGTGCAAAAAGATCTTATCGTTAACTTTAACGACCAAGGCACATTGGCAGACATCACTGGTGACTACCCGAAAAGCGATGCGTTTTACGAGAAGATTCAGTAAACAACCTTTATTTTCGCAGTATTCCTAAAGCCTCCGCACGGAGGCTTTTTTATTTCGGCTGGCACGCACAGAGCGAGAAAAGTAAGCTCTAAAAACAACAAAACCTCCCAGTTGAGAGGTTTTGTTTTATATCTTCAGGCATTATTCCGCTGATTTTCTCAAAGCGTTTGGCTTACCACCCGTCACTGGGTCTGCATTGCCAACCACTTTTGCTTGCTCAGCTCGTTTACGACGAATCTCTTTTGGATCCGCCAATAATGGACGGTAAATTTCGATTCGGTCTTTGTCTCGAACCGTCACATCTAGTCGAACGTTGCGGCTATAAACACCCACTTTGTTCTTCTTCAAATCAATCTCAGGGTACAATTCAAGCACACCAGACTGACGAATAATCTCTTCAACAGTGGCATGGTTATTCACCACCAAGTTAAACACTCGCTGCTCTTGAGGTAAGGCATACACCACCTCAACGTGAATCATGTCCGACTCAATACTCATAGCACTCGTACACCTGTTTCGCTCGATTGGTAAAAGCATTCACCATGTTACTGGTGAGCTCGTTGAAAATCTTGCCGAAAGCCATCTCGATCATTCTGCTTGAGAATTCAAACTCAAGCTTGAGCTCCACTTTACACGCTTGCTCGTCAAGCGCCGTAAAGATCCAGCCACCACGCAATGTCTTAAATGGTCCATCAACCAAGTTCATCATGATAGCCTGGCCTGGAATAAGCTCGTTAGACGTGGTGAATGTCTTGCTGATACCTGCTTTTGCTACATCGACAGAAGCCACCATACCCTCGCCCGAAGACTCAATGATTCGTGAACCTGAACAACCAGGTAGAAACTCAGGATACTTCGAAACATCATTGACCAGATCGAACATCTGCTCTGCACTAAAAGACACCAAAGCAGAACGGCTGATTTGCTTCATACACACTCCTATCGATACGCGTACATGTTTAAGGCTTGTGCCAATTTTACTTTTATTCCACGATAGCGCAAATAAAAGGATTTCCTAACGTATATCCAACCCGTATAATGAGGCCATTATGGTAAAGAAAAAATCAAAGCAAAAAGCGGGTAGCAACACTATCGCGCTTAATAAAAAAGCTCGCCACGAATACTTCATTGACGATGAAATTGAAGCCGGCATGGAGCTACAAGGCTGGGAAGTGAAAGCACTTCGCCAAGGCAAAGCCAATATCGCTGAAAGCTACGTTTTCATGCGTGACGGTGAAGCTTTTGTCAGCGGGATGACGATCACTCCTCTTAACCAAGCTTCTACTCACGTTGTCGCAAACCCTACGCGCGTGCGCAAACTATTGATGAGTCGTCGTGAACTCGACAACCTTCTTGGTCGCATCAACCGTGAAGGTATGACGCTAGCCGCGTTGTCACTATATTGGTCTCGCTCTTGGGTGAAGATCAAAATCGGTGTTGCGAAAGGTAAAAAGCTTCACGACAAACGTACCGATCTGAAAGAAAAAGATTGGGCTCGTGAAAAAGCACGCGTGATGAAGAGTTCACTGCGTTAAACTTGACCACTTAGACGCATAGTACTGGACAGCCTAGGCTTTTCTGTTACTATGCCGATATTACCTCTGGGGCTGATTTAGGATTCGACGGGAATTCAGAAGTCTGAGGTGCATGCCGAGGTGCGGTAGGCCTCGTTAACAAACCGCAAAAAAATAGTCGCAAACGACGAAAACTACGCACTAGCAGCTTAATAACCTGCTCAGAGCTCTCTCGCCCTAGCTTCCGCACGTAAGACGGGGACCAACGAGGGATCAAACCCAAACGCGCTAGCCCGGATTCTCCCGCCTGAGAGATGAACGGCGAATTATAATTCAGGATAGTCATTTACTAGCGTGTCGGTTCGCAGGTGGGTGGTGAATTTAAAGATCGACTAAGCATGTAGTACCAATGATGAAAGGTTTTCGGACGCGGGTTCAACTCCCGCCAGCTCCACCAACTCAATAAACTAAGACGTCCCATGACGTCTTTTTTTATGTCTTCAACAACAAAAAATCAATAGCTTAGCGTCTATTAACATCTCATAGCATCCCACAACATCTTTGACTTTTAGTAACCGCTGTAGTAACCATAGATTATGGACACTAACTAATGGTTACTACGATGCCTAGAATCACGAAACCTTTAACTGCAACAGAAGTTAAAAACGCAAAACCCAAAGAAAAAGAATATCGTCTTTCTGACGGACAAGGACTGCAACTCCGTGTACTCCCAAGTGGTTCTAAGCAGTGGCAGCTCAATTATTACCGTCCAACAAATGGAAAACGAGCTAATTTCAACTTAGGTCGACATCCAGAGATTAATCTCGCACAGGCAAGAAAAAATGCTTTACTTGCAAAAGAGCTAATTGCACAAGGTATAGACCCTCAAGAAGAGCAAAAGAGAAAGCAGCAAGAGTATAAAGAGGTTCACGAGCACACCTTTGCAAACGTAGCAAAGGAATGGTTTGAAATTAAAAAAGATTCGGTTACTCCAGACTACGCTACCGATATCTGGCGATCTCTAGAGCTTCATATTTTCCCTTACTTAGCTGAAACACCTGTTAAGGATATCACCGCTCCACTAGTCATTGAGCTGTTAAAGCCTATCGAGGCTAAAGGTAGTTTAGAGACAGTCAAACGTCTATCTCAGCGTCTCAATGAAGTGATGAACTTCGCCACCAACTGTGGGCTGGTTCAAGCTAATCCATTAACTGGCATCAAAGCCGCTTTTAAGAAGCCCAAAAAAGAAAATATGGCAGCGTTAAAACCAGCAGAGTTACCAGAGCTTATGGGAGCTATTGCAAATGCCAGTATCAAACGAACTACTCGTTGTTTATTGGAATGGCAATTGCACACTATGACTCGTCCTGCTGAAGCTTCTGGTGCTAAATGGTGTGAAATTGATATTGATGAAAAAGTTTGGACCATACCAGCAGAACGAATGAAGAAGCGCAGAGAGCACCGTATCCCACTCACAGAACAAGCTATAGAGTTACTTGACGTAATGAAACCAATTAGTGGGCATAGAGAGTTTATTTTCCCTTCTGATCGAGACCCTAAGAAACCATGTAATAGCCAAACAGCGAATATGGCCCTAAAACGCATGGGATTTGCAGGAAGGCTAGTTAGTCATGGGCTACGCTCACTAGCAAGTACAACCCTCAATGAACAAGGATTTGAAGCCGATTTGATTGAGGCTGCTTTAGCTCACATCGATGATAATCAGGTCCGCAGTGCATACAACCGTACAGACTACCTAGAACGCAGAAAACCAATGATGTGCTGGTGGAGCGGGCATATAGGAGAGGCTGCCAAAGGCAGTCTCTCAGTAACTGGTATGAGGCAATTGAAGGTTGTTTAAATTTAACTAACGACAGAAAAAACAAAGGCTGCATCACTTTATTGTGTATGCAGCCCGTAATAGGTTGAAAATTATTGCTACCTAGGCAATGGAGGCAAACCTAGCTCTTTGAGGAAGCTGTTATGTTTGTCTAAAGCCTCATTGATGTCTTTCTCAATGTTCACTAACTTCTGGTGCTCCGCTTCTAAATTCACTTTAGGTTCAGCTTTAGCCGTACTTACGTATCGCGAGATATTTAAATTGAAATCATTCTTCTCGATCTCTTCCATTGAGACTCGACGAGAATAGCGTTCCTCTTGATCTCTAAATCTATACGTATCGACTATCTTTTGAATGTCTTCTGGGCGAAGCTTATTCTGGCGTTTACCTTTTTCGAAGTTCTCTTCATCACTAGCGTTGATAAACAAAACATCATCATACTTCTTACATTTTTTGAGCACTAAAATGCAAACAGGGATACCTGTTGAAAAGAACAGATTAGAAGGTAAACCGATAACAGTATCAATGTGCCCATCTTTTAATAGCTTACTGCGTATGCGTTGCTCAGCCCCACCTCTAAACAAGACACCATGAGGCAAGATAATAGCCATAGTACCTTCGTCACTTAAAAAGTGGAAACCATGCAGTAGAAAAGCAAAATCAGCCGCTGATTTAGGGGCGATGCCGTGATTCTTGAAACGAAAATCTTCTTTAAATTCAGCTTTATCTGACTCCCATCGATAACTAAATGGTGGATTTGCAACTACAGCGTCGAATTTCATCTTTTTGGCTGGATTCTTTTCATTGAGAATATCCCAATCATTAATCAACGTATCACCATGAAATATATCAAATTCAGTATCTTTTACTCCATGGAGCAACATGTTCATGCGAGCTAAGTTATAAGTGGTGATATTTTTTTCTTGTCCATAAATCTTACCGATGCTACCACCAGCAGAGGTGATATGCTTACGCACATTTAATAGCAAAGAACCGGAGCCACATGCAAAGTCTAATACTCGATTTAAGTTCTTCTTTTTCCCCATCTTGGGTTCTTGACTGTCTAATGTGACAATTTCCGACAGGATGGTTGATATTGGTTGCGGGGTATAAAACTCACCAGCCTTTTTACCACCATTGGCAGCAAACTCGCCGATAAGGTACTCGTAAGCATCGCCTAAAATATCAGTATCAGTCGAGAACTGAGCAATACCTTCAGAAACCTTTTGGATAATAGTACATAGCTTTGCATTGCGATCTGATGGCTTTTTTCCTAACTTCTCTGAATTCAAATTGATCTCGGAGAACAAGCCTTGAAAGCTGCTATTGAAGCTTTCATTTTCAATGTAGTTAAACCCTTCCTCTAGCGTTTTGAGTAATTCATCATCTTGAAGCCTAGCCATTTCAGCGATACTTGACCAAAGATGCTCAGGCTTAATAATGTAATGCAATTTACGGCGCATTTGCGTTTCAAAAAACGAGACGTCATCAGGGTTTTCGTCATACCACACTTCCAAAGGGTTAGACATATTTAGATCCCTAAGAACATCTTTAGGTAAATCAAGGTAGTCTTTTCCTAACTCTTTCTTAGCTGCCGCTTCAAAGTTATCAGATAAGTAACGTAAAAACAGGAAAGAAAGCATATAGTCACGAAAATCATCAGCATTCATCGCACCACGCAAAGTGTCCGCGATATCCCACAGAGTTTTACCTAACTTGTTTAATTGTTCTTGAGTCATAACTTTCCCGCTTAAAATTTGAAATGATACATTTCAATCAACTTACTGAATATCATTTTAAAATCAGACTGTTCAGTCTCATTCATCATTTCAGTCTGATAATAATATGGTGTTTTGTGTGAGTGTGTATTAACAAGCTCCATTAATGATTCAACACCTTCAAATCCTAACTTTCCGAGAACTCGCCCCGAACTACCACTTCCCTGAAATGACGAAATATTCTCCAAAAGCTGCCTAAGTAACGCAAAATGATAGGTATAAAGTTGCTCATTTATAGCTTCATTAAGAACTTGGAGTAAGTGTAAATGATAAAGAAAAACATTTCTTTTTGTCTCCTCCAACACTATATCACCACCTGAACGCTTTAATACTCGACATGTCGTCAAGTTTCTGTAACGCCCACTCTTTTCACCATTAAACAAACGATTAGCTAAAATAGAAAACAAGCCTATATGGTGAGTGGTTATTATTATTTTTTTCTTTTCATAGTGAGATTCTATTTGTTCAAAAATAGTATCTGCCGTAATAAATATGTTATTCTCATCTAAACTAGATACAGGATCATCAATAAAAAGATGAGCATCCTGTTCATCAGCCCAGCCATCAACATCAAGCAACGCCAGATAAAAACACCATATAAAAATACTTTCTTCTCCTCTAGAAATTTTTATAGGGTTATTCTTATCTTCATCATCTAAAGTATAGAAACTTATAGACTCAATGCCTTTTTCAATATCTTCGAACAAATTAAATTCAAACTTAAATCGAGCATTATATAACGCCAACTTACTCTCAATAACTTGAGGGTCATCAGAAATAAAACTATGAAACTGATTAAGGTTGCTTGGTAATAATGATAGTTTAACATTAAGCCCATCATTATCTTCATCATTATCCCAGTGAAATAAATCTTCACTATAGGCATTATAATAAACTCCAGCGTGTTGACCCTCATTTTTTTCTTTGGTTACATTTTTATAAGCCACTGACAACTGAGTTTTACCAGTCCCATTAAAAGCATAAATAAGAACGATCGCTTCCTTCATTTCGCTTATTTTATTTGCAACTTCCGTTAAGTTCATTCACTAACTCTCTCTAAATAAGGAAATATACGTTGCACCAAGCCTTTTTTATGAGCTTTAAGAGCTTCTATCTTTTTATTTAGTGCGCTTATCAACTCATCAATAGAAGACAATATATCTGCTATTCTTTTTTGTTCTTTTTCTTCAGGAACCATCAATACGACCTTGGAAAAAGTAGATTTATTGATAATAGGCACAGCTTGCTTTCCTGCTAGCTCAGATATAGTTAGCGAATGGAAGCTTAGCAAATAATATAAAAAATCATCATCATATCCTGGAAAAGCAGTTATGGCATTTATTTGTTGGTTTGTAGCACAGTCGTATTTAACTTGAGCGGTCTTTCCTATTGTTGAACCAATACAAACAAAAAGAACACTACCACTTTGCACTACTCTTGATTTACGAATCCCCTCTGTTGTAAGTGTTGATTTTGTTGTTTCAATAAATCTATTTTCAGAAATATCTGCGGGTGAAACAAATAAGTGCTCACCACCATAGTATTCTTTATGCGAAGTACTTGGAGTACTCCCTGTGACTACCATCCCCATTTTAGCTATCGATGCAGGTTTCCAATCGCCCTCAAAATCACTAAACCTCAATTCAGGCACCCTTTTCCCCTCTTCTGGAAAGAGTTTCTGTATCAAGCCTTTTTTGTGTAATTTTAATGAATCTGATTTTTTCGTATTTGTTGTAATCAAGCCATCTATCGAGACAAGACAATCAGCTATTTTTTGCTGTTCTTTTTCTACTAGAGGGACATGTGTATCAACTCTATACAAATTATCTACAGATAGCCCCGGTTGAGCTTGTCCTGTCGCAAACCGATTTAAATTTAACCTACATAATTCGTAATAAAGCCATGAGTTATCAACTCCTTCCTTGGGTTCCACGACTACAGCATGCTCGGTCGCATGAAATTTTCCAGATACAAAATTAATGTTTCCGCACAGCGCACCTTGGCGACCTATAAGAGAATAGTTGCCATTATGTGTAAATGATTCAGTGAAACCACGTAAACCGTTACCACCATAACAAGGATACAAACTATCGTCCTTTTCACTCTTGATATTGGCAGCTTTAACAAATTTTCCAGCTTGCAGATCACAGACTTCTTCCAATATCTTAGGCTTCCATCCATCTTGTTCTACAAATTCAGGGAACCTTAGTTCAGGTACTAAAGTTGGATACTCAATCTTACTCATAAGCTGCTAACCCGGATATTTCACGCCCTTGGGCTAGTTTATGTAGATAAGGAACCAAATCTTCCATTAATGCTAACTCTTTCTTCGTACGTTCTTTCCAGCCAAGATCTAGTGGCTCTAACAGATCCCCCAGCTTCTCGCCATCGAAAATCATTCGTCCCATAATTCCATCAACAAACGCCTGTAAACTCTCTGTAGCTAAACCGTGCTTTATAGCCATATCATTGAGTTCATTGGTAGCCTTTTTCATTTTAAATGCTTGGTAGCCTGCATGAATTTGTGACACATCTAATGCCTCACCAGAAGGTAAACTATGAATATAAGCAATCAGCTCATCGCGCTCAGACATCAAATTCGCTTGCGAGCAGATTAAATCGATGAGTTGCTGACGAGTCATGCTTTGCTTACTTGTTCCCTGAGTCGATTTAGCAATTAATCCCATGATGTAGTCGTAATCGATTAAAGCGGATGCAAATAACACAAACTCAAACTCTAACTGTTCGACTTCTTCAGGTAAGTCCCCTCCCCCTTTATTCGTATCTAGCTTGCGTTTCAAGTCTTTGGCAGTTTCTAAATACGCACCTTTAAAACCACGTAAGGTATCAATTGGTAATGTCGCGGCAACCTGAGCTTTCTGTTCGTCATCTAGCTCTGTGTACTGTTCTAGTTGGTTCTTAAATTTTTGTACTTCTTTAAAGTGATTGATAAAAGAAGCCCTTTGCGCGTCACCGTGAAGGTTTGTTACTTCTGAAGGTTCACATGCTAAGCCTTGCTTTTGCATAAAGGCTTCTAGCTTATCAACTGCTTCTTTATATTTTTCAACGACAACAGGCGCAGGATCTACCAACCAAACCTGCTCAGCGCCTTCTTCCTTTTCACCAGAGAAAAGTTTAATCGCTTCATTAACTTCTTTTTCTTGACCTCGGAAATCTAAAATATTCCCCCAAGGCTTACTATCATTCAATACACGATTAGTACGTGAGAATGCTTGAATCAATCCATGATGCTTTAAGTTCTTATCCACATACAAAGTATTCAGATACTTGGAATCAAACCCTGTCAACAGCATATCAACGACTATGACTATATCGATCTTGTTTTTATGAGGGTAATCAGCATTGTCGTATTGCTGATCTTTAATCCGCTGCTGCACGTCTTGGTAATAAAGATCAAACTCGTTAATAGTATGATTAGTCGAATATTGTTGATTATAACCATTAATAATATCGATTAATGCTCGCTTCTTACGCTCAGGTTCAACTTCGTTATCGGCTTTTTCTTGTGGTAGATCTTCCTGTAACTGCTGGATGTCTTTCACATTTCGGGCAAGTGCATTTGAATCCGAATCTTCTTTGTCTTTATCGCTAAGCTGCGCTGGTGGTGAAAAGACACAAGCAATATTTAACGGAATATAGTCTTCAGATTCTGATGCTTTAAGTGCTTGCTGGCTCTTAAACTCTTCGAAGTATTCAATCGCATGGTTGATAGAAGCGGTCGCGAGAATTGCATTGAATCGACGGTGATTCGTCACTGCATCATGTTTCTTTAATATCTCTTGAACAACAGCTCGTGGTGGAGGTGTAGCTCTTGTAGCTGTTACTTCAGCTTCATCACTGTTAGTATTGTCGTCTGGTTGTTTGCTCGCAGAATGTTTGCCAAAAAAGTCAATATGGAAGCTGAGTACATTCTTATCTTCAATTGCATGAGTAATCGTATAGTGGTGTAGCTCTTGCTCAAAGATGCTCTCTGTGGTTTTAAACGAACCTACATTGCCATCGATCTGAATATACGTTGAATTTTTATCGAATATAGGCGTCCCCGTAAAGCCAAACAATTGTGCTTTAGGGAAAAACTCTTTAATCGCTTTATGGTTTTCACCAAACTGAGAACGGTGACATTCATCAAAGATAAAAACAATACGCTTATCTCGTAATGGTTCTAATCGCTCTTTGAAAGTTTTCTTACCCTCTTTCAATTTACTCTGGTTGCGCTTGCTGTTTTCATCTAACGCTAAGCCGAGTTTCTGGATCGTTGTAACGATGACTTTATCAGCATAGTCTTCTGACAACATACGACGAACTAACGTTTCTGTATTGGTGTTCTCTTCCACACAGCCGTCTTGAAACTTATTAAATTCTTCTCGGGTTTGGCGATCCAAGTCTTTTCTATCTACGACGAACAAGCATTTTTCAATGTCAGGATTATCTTTAAGCAGCGTTGATGCTTTAAAAGACGTTAGGGTCTTGCCTGATCCTGTTGTATGCCAAATATAGCCATTTCCTCGCCCTTCATGGATACAGTCAACAATAGCTTCCACCGCATAAATTTGATACGGACGCATAACCAGAAGCTTTTGTTCCGATTGAACTAGTACCATATAACGGCTAATCATTTGGCCGAGAGTACACTTCGCTAAGAAGGCATCGGCAAAGTCATGTAAGTGCGAAATTTTACGGTTATTTTCATTAGCTAGTTGATAAACAGGTAAAAAACGCTCATCAGCATTGAAGCTAAAATGCTCATTACGGTTGTTAGCAAAGTAATAAGTATGGTGCTCATTACTGACAATAAACATTTGAATGAAGCACATCAGCGTATTGGTGTAGCCATTACCAATATCGCTTTTGTAATCAACAATTTGCTCCATAGCTCGACGCGTCACAATGTCGTAAGCCTTAAGCTCAATCTGAACCGTAGGAACGCCATTAATCAATAAAATCACATCGTAACGGTGATTGCTTTCATCCGTGTTCATGCGCAATTGGTTAATGACTTCAAACTCATTTTTACACCAATCTTTAATGTTCACTAAGGTGTAATGTAATGGTGTGCCATCTTCACGCTGAAAGTAACCACGTTCACGCAGCGTTTGAGCAGCTTCAAAAACATCAGCTGTGATGATGTCTTGGTACAAGCGCTCAAATTCATTGTCAGTAAGACTGACGAAGTTTAACGCCTCAAACTTTTCACGAAAGTTCTGCTTGAGAGCTCGCTCTGTTCGGATATCTTTCCGGTACGAATACTTTAGATCGCCCAACTTATCTATGAGCGCTTGTTCAATTTGAGCTTCTTTCGTTATCATTTTTTGCTACCAAATACGTAAATCAATAAATACGTCATAATGACTGGTCTCGACTGATGGGCATTGTACCCTAACCACATCGAACTATGAATCGAATGGAATGACTAATAGCACTCTCTGGTTAACGAACAAACTAACCGTAAAATCCATAAAGCACGCCACACTCTGCTCTTCCTTTTCTATCGTTTATTTGATCATCAATGAATTTAATGATTCCCAAGGTTTCTCAATGAGAAAGCCACACTTGTAGCTTCACCAATCTCTAGCACAAACAACGCTTATGACTAGCCCATCTAAACAAAATAAACTTAGATATATATTACCTTCGTGCATACCTTAACCAATTAATTTTTAGGAGTTTTTATGCACAAGACACTCTCCAAAGTAAACATTCTAATTCCTCGCCTGTTAACTCCCGATGTTACCAATCCAAAACAGAATATCCCCTCCTTCAATAACTTTGACGATGAATTTCTTTCTTAGGAAGCTCACATGACAACACTAAACTTCACTTCCGTTTCATTACCAGTATCCAAGCAGTTTCAACAACTATTAAGCGAACACTGTCAAACGTTACTTGCTTCAGATGGTTGGGAAGCCACCAGCAAGCGCTTGACTCTCAGCTTTCGTGATAAAAGCTATAGCGTAGAAAACGGCGGTTCCCATCCAGTTGAAGTTGGTCTAAACATAACCAATAAGGTAAATGTAACGATCATTTACATCACTGATTTCGCTTATGTAGGGAATCTGTATCCAGAGATAAAACGTCATATTGATTTCGACTTTAGTCACCAACTCTATTTCACTATTGAAGCGGGTTGGCAGCGTATCCAATCATCCAAAGTGGAGGACTTATATCGAATATGGGAGAAAAGCTTTATTAAGCATGTCCGAGAGGGGAGCTATGACGAAATTAAAGTCATACTCTAATATTCGTTTGTAAACTCTCGCGCAGCTAGCACATAGCAAAAGTATTTAACGATGGCTATTCACTCTAAACTTATCAATAAACACACGATAAAGCACTTATTCGCTCATCGCGCCCCCTCCCTCCTAGCTATCATCCAATTTTGTACTTCAAATACATGTCATCGCTGTGAATATCTTTCCCTATGTTACTTAGAGGGCAAGTTATGACTTATTCCCCTAGCCATCATAATCTGGTTCAGTTTAAGATTGCTATTTGATGGCACTGAATACTCCTTATCTTTGGAGTATTCAGTGCTTGACCACAAAGTAGCTTCTAAGACAATGTCCCCCCTAAAACAGGAACGAAGTCGTTATAACTAGTCATACAGTGTCTTTGAAACTGTTTTCGCCTTTTATTTTTGCGTAAAATATGCCCATAAAGTAAAAGGAATACCAAATGAAAAACAGATGGTTAGGTATGGCTTGTACGCTTCCTTTATTGGTTGCGTGCAATAGCGAGAGTTCAGCAATCCCAGTGTCTAGCGAGACCGTATCTCAAAAGCAAATTGATACGATTGTGTCGAACATCAATAAGCTTTATCCAGAGGCAACTCAAGAGCAAAAGCTGAGAGCAGCAAAAACCGTAGTTCGAGCAATTGAAGAGCTTGTATTTGTTGAAGGCGGAAGTTTTGAGATGGGGGACTTTGGTGCACCATGCGAAATTCCAAGCGGTACACCAAATCGCATGGACTGGTCGCCGGATGTACAGTGCTTTAGCTCCCCAAATACCGGAGAAACCGGTGCTTATAACCTGCATAAGGTAACATTAGACTCATACTCCATTGCAAAATTTGAAACGCGTTTTATTGATATGGAGTGGATGCGCCAGCTCACGGGACTACCTGTTGGACGTAATTTACCCAAAACTGGAGGACACGTTGAGAGAGGTACAAAGTTCTATAATGCGTTAATAGCTAAGCGAAAAAATAATGCTGCATCAACGAAAACATGGCAAGAGGCTAAAGATTATTGTCAATGGCTAGGCGATGTCAGCGCATTGCCATTTGATCTGCCAACGGAAGCACAGTGGGAGTATGCCGCAAGAAGTCGTGGGGAAAAGGTCTATTTTGCGACTAATAATGGTTATCGACAACTGTATGGCTCTCATTATTTTGTGCCTGAAATGGGTTACTATGTCGAGTATAAAGAGAGTGAAGTCAATAGCTCTACAGGTATCGAAGACGTCGACGCATTTCCACCTAACCCCTTAGGTGTATCTGGTATGTCTAACCAAGTCAGTGAGTGGGTTAATGATTGGTATGCCAAGGATTATTACCTTGTCTCACCAGAGTATAACCCGCAAGGTCCTAAGTCAGGCACAGAAAAAGCGCTTCGAGATGCTGGAGGAATGACCATGGTCTTTTCACGCATCCACCATCTCCCTGTCTATAAAAAATATTATCCATCAGTAAGCTTTCGCTGTGCGCTTCAGCAAGCCACACCAGCCAAGTAATGGTGCGAAAAAGAGGAAATCGGTCACAGCAACCTATTTCCTCGCTTATTAGGTTTATCGATACGGCAGATGTTCATCGCTAGGCGCGGTAATTTTGGCTTTCTTACGTGCAAGTGCTTCACCGCTTAATGGTGTGTAAGGCATGCTGGTCGCATCCAGTTTATTTTTCTCTGCTAACTGCGTCACCCACAAGTTAAAATCATGCTGCTGTGTGTTGTCCAAAATCGCATTAATGCGCGCAAGGTTATCAAACATCGCTTTCTCACCAGCAATAGCACGCCCATCTGGGTTCATGCGTTGCAAAATCTCTTCAAACTTATGCCAACTGTAAGTGCTTTTGCAAAGCAATTTATGTATCGCACTCTCTTGTTGCTCATTAAAACTAAACAAAAACTCTTCAACCAATACATCAAGCATAATCCCAATAGCCTCGGGTAACAGTTGCTCAAATGGCACACCAGATAACGTTGAGTCATCAAGAATACGATGAGCTAATGAATTAGCTTTTTCCTGACGATCAAGAATATCATTATAACTCTGCCTCCAATCATCCACAGCATCTTTACCCGCCGTCAATACTTTTTCAAATGATTGGGAAGGTTCGCCAATCAGGTCTCTAGCAAATGCAACCAGTGTTGAGTTCACCAAGTAATCATAAGCATCTTTGTTTAGATTATTTAGGTGACGATAGTCGACGTACTGCAACCCTTGTAAAATAATTTTGGTCAGCGCCCAGAGTTGGGTCGTGTCGAGCATCGCGCCAAAACCGCCGCCAGCACCAAAACCACAAACAATCTGACCTGAGCATTTGACATAAAATTTACCGCCCTCTAGAGCCAGTTGGAACTCAGCGTTGACGCCTGCGCCAAACGCAATATTGCCCTCAGGTTTGACTTCGGCTAATGCTTGAAACTCTGCTTCTTTGCTTTCCTTTTGATTACCTTCCGGCTCATCTGTTGAAGAAGAGGCATTTTTAGGTGGTAGCCACTCAACGCCACCCACTAACTGACCATTTGCCTGCATACCAGCAAACCCTTGCACCTTAAAACCGACGTCACCTTTAGCCCCTTGGGCAAGGTTCACTTTCGGTGAATACATGACGCCAACGCTCTCACCATATTCATTGACCTCTCTGCTTTGTTGACGCCCACCTGCGGCAACGCTTGCTCTGCCTTCCGCCATTGCGCCAGTAAAGCAGCCAATTGCCACTTTGCCGACAAAACGGAAGCAACCAAATGAATAAGTCGCCGTTTTTTTATTTGCATCGAGGTAAGTGAGTCGGATGTGCCAACCTTTCTCGTACGGAAGGTAAAGGTTGGCTTCGACTTTGGCTTCTGCGAGCGATACACTGGCCTCTGCGCCAATGCCGATGTCGACTCGCCCGTTCGTGGGTTCAAACACTGTCGCGACACTGGCCTGAGCACCCCAGCGAAGCAACTGCGCTTCTGGGCTAATCGCAAATCGTGTTTCACCACTTTCCGTTAAGTATTTCTGAGTGGACTTCCATTCGTGGAATTTACCGCCGTCTGCTTTCCATTCGGCAAACTTCGCTTCAACCTTAAACTCTTTGGTGCTCTCTTTGATGTCTTTCGCAATCTCCTGACTCAGACGATTTAAGTCCCCTCGCTTAAGCGCCGCGTGGGCATTACTGTGATGGTAAGACTGGCTCCAACGAGGTTTTTCTCGTTCAAAAAAGGCGTGACGAAGGTACACGTAACGACCTTGGTTGATGGAGTAGGCTTCAACAACATGACGCTTGGCCTTTTGTGTTACAAGCTGAGTTTTATCATTGGTGAAATTGTTCGCCTCAATGCCAAGTTTGGTTGGGCTTTCTTCTTTGGGTTTTGCTTTCGTTTCTAGCTTTTTGAATGCATCAATTTGACGGTCTAACTGACGAAGGGTTTCTTTTCTCAATGTTTCCATCGAGGTTTCTTCAAGCCAACGGTAGCGGTATTGCTCTACAAAAGCTTTTCGCTGTTGCAGTGAAGTGAGTCTGTCTTGAGTTAAATCGAGGTTCGGGTTTGGCTTGGGCTGCGCCGCTCTCATGGCGGCGGCACGTTGTGAAGCTGGGCTTAACGAGCGGCTGTTATCACCGAAAATACCCGCGCGCATGGCATCTTCAAACCACGCAGTTCTCTTCAAGGTATGTTGCTCAAGTGCTTCTCGGGTCGCCTCTTTATCGCTAGGCGCTGAGCTTAGCAACGCTTTATAGCTTTCGACTAAGCGGTCGGTTTCCTTTGCTTCATGCTCTAGCTGGTTGCTGGCTTTCTCGTCTAATAAATAATATTCCAGCGGACCATCGCCTGTAATAAAGACGACATCATAAACACTCTCTCCCTTCTTACACAGCGGAGGCGCAAACAATGTGCCGTCGTTAGAGCACGGACGCATCGCTGAAACAGGTTCTACTGGGTAGGTAGGCTCAACAGGTTCAATCGCCGATTCATCCGGTAAGGTAAGCGCCTCACCGATACGAATAAAATCAGGGTTCGCTTGATATTGAGGATTCAGTTCAAGCAATGTCGTGAAGTCCACCTCTTGCTCAATCGCAATTTGTAGCAGTGTGTCACCGGATTTGATGGTGTAAGTTTGGCTCATTAGGCGTTTACTCCTTGCCAATGGGCTGAGATTAAGTTCATGAGTTGGATTTGTGACGGCGTTAAGTCCCAAATGGATGGCGCGCTCTGCTCTGGCATGTGCCATGAGGCGTCCAGCCAATCGCGGTCAAACCATTGGATACGAGTTAACGATGGAAAGAACTGCTGCCTTTGATGGGTTGTCATTGACCCGATGAGTGAGACCAGTTTGCGAGGCTCATAAAAACGCATCATCGCTTGTGTCTTACCATGCTGCACGACAAGGCGTCGGCGTAAAGACTCGACCAGACCCGCCATATCTATCGAGCTAGGAGCGAAGAAAAGGGCCCCCGAAGGCGTCACTTCTAGGTGGCTTTTAACGCTTTCGAGTGTTTGTTTACTGACAACCTCCGCCAATACCGGCCCATTACTCAAGGCTGCGAATCGAGTGTTAGCAAAAAGTGGAACACTTTCGCCTTCCGATAGGGTTTCCTCCCAGCCCGACCACAACGTAGGTTCAAGCAGCACATAAAGCTTTTCATCAGCGGATGGAAATAGCGGCTCGTTAAGTTGTATGTTCCATTCAGGGTTTAGCTGTGCAGTTGGCATGTTCTTCCACTCCCACAATCACAAATCTCTTGCAGTAACGTACCGTCTTCAACCAATCCGGCATACGCCGCTGGTGACATCACAGGCATCGCTTTCATCGCCAACGATGGTTTCTTTGGTCTTATTGTGGAAACGCTGTTGTTTCCGTTTGCCGCGCCGCCAGGATTGATGTCTACCTTGCCACCCGTAGCGGTAACGTTACTTGCACCGTCAATTGTGATTGAAGTGCCGTTTAAATGAATATTACCGCTGCTCTTTAGCACTAAGCTGGATGCACCGACTTGCACCTTGATTTCATCCGCAGAGACCACTGCTGTTTCACCATCAGAGCGGATAGAGGTATTGCCGTTGACTTCAACACTGAGGTTACTACCGACATTGTTCGTGTCATCTGCGCCCACATCGATAGAACGTGATGCCTTGATGACCGTATTTTGGTCTTGACCTACATCCAATGAATCGTCTTTACCAATCAAGTTCTGACGATTTTCATCGATGTACAAATCTCGGTTGTTGGCGATTTTCTCGGATTCGTTGGCGTTGTAAGTAACGTGAACGTCTTTCTCAACTCTCTCCATAAAGGTCTGCTTAGTGATGGACGTTTTATGCCCATCAATGACTTCTTTACGGTCGCCTAAGATGTTGTTTTCTTGGTTGTTGCCGACCTTCAGTTCTTCATCATTACCGATATCTCGGTAACGGTTATTGAGCACTTTGGTCTTCATGTCTTTTTGAGCACGGAAGTGAACCTCTTCTTGGTCACTCTCATCCTCAAAGTACATTTCGTTGTAACCTTCAGCCTTATGGCTTTGGGTTCTGAACACGGTGCGCGTTTTGTTTTCTGGTAATGGGTATGGTGGTGTATGTAAACCGTTGTACACCGCGCCCGTCACTAACGGGCGGTCTGGGTCACCCTCTAGGAAGGTCACAATCACTTCATGCCCAATGCGAGGTAGATAGACTGCTCCCCAGTTGGGTGCTGCCATTGATTGACTAACACGTAGCCAACATGAACTATGCTCATCACTTTGCGCATAGCGGTCCCAATGGAACTGAACTTTGATGCGTCCATATTCATCGGTGTAGATTTCTTCACCCGCAGGACCAACCACAACCGCAGTTTGAGGACCATCAACGACAGGTGACGCCATTTTAGGTGCACGGAATGTTACGTCTCGTGGTAAGCAGACAAACTGATTGTGATAAGTCGTAGGCTCATCGCTCGCTTCTTCTTCGTGCACACGAGGGTTAAAGCCCGTGTGCATCACCGTCAACATGAGGTAATCACGGTTGATGTTGGAACGAGGATGCTGGCTGATATCGAAGCTGTAACCTGCGGTGAGACGCATGATGTCGCTCGCAGCTTCAATCTGATGGCTGTCCACCGTGTATTCGGACATCCACTCTGTTGCACGCTGCTGACCTAGTTCTGGCGTTGTGTAGCGACCAAGATAGTCGTAGCGCTGCAAATCAAAGTTTGGACCTTCATCGGCGCTTGTACCTTGCGGAATTTTTGGCGTGAGATAGTTGTAATCGCCGTAGCTCACTAACCCAGTGCGAGTTCGATGGATTTGCTCAAGGTCGAAGATATGTTCTCGATCTGGCGTGCCACCACCTTGGGCATGATAAATCACAGGTCCTAGGTAAGAAGCATTAGTGGGTGAACTGATAAGCTCAGGTATCGCATCGTTGCTATCTACAATGACCATAGTATGCCCAGCGTCGCTGTGTTCGAAATAGTACCAAAGCCCATGCTCTGCCATTAATCGCTGCACAAAGTGCTGGTCATTCTCACGATATTGGAGAACGTACTCTTTCGCTTCGTATTGCGCCGACAACTCAAAGCGGTAATCGCTCATTCCTGCATCATCAAAAACCTGACGAAGGATGTCGGGCGCGGTTTGCATCTGGAAGATGCGACAGTCTTGGCGTTGAGTGAGAAACCAAAGATGTGGAACCAAGGTAATATGATAACGCGAGAAGCGGCGACCAGTACCTAAATAGCGAAGCTCAGAGATACTGCCGTTAAACTGACGAGCTGCCCCCACACCTTGACCAAACAGGCTCAGAACACCCATTTTTCGACTTAAGGCATCAAACGTGATGGCATCGCCATCGGACAATACCGTTAGATTTATTTCAAAGGGAGAAGAGACTGTCTCTGTTATTCGAAAGCTTTCGACTTTAAATGCACCGGAGAATCCAGAAACATCAAAGGTGAAATTTACATCATTAACCATACCATTCGGCTCTTATGACAACGAGGAAATGAGCGGAAAAGGGTTCACCGCCACACGTTAAATAGTCGAACTGTATCAAGGTAATGCAGCAAGGGCATCGTGACGAACTGACAGGATAAACGCCCTTTCAAAGAGGCTATTTATCTAAACACAGACTTATATTGATTGTCGGCACTCAATAAAGAAAGGATGTATTAGTGATAAGAGCGGCGACTTAATTTTCGCTTGCTCTCATTATGAGAAGTTATTCACATTAAATCTTTGTAGCGAGACATTTGAAGCGACAAAAAGGCATCGAACGTAAAAAGCACTAGACACCACATTGTTCTTCAAGGAAGATACATCAGCATCGCGTACATCGTATAATGGCTATTACCTCAGCCTTCCAAGCTGATGATGCGGGTTCGATTCCCGCTGTACGCTCCAGTTCAAAATTCAAAACGCTCATCTCTCAGCACACTCCAGATATCCGTTAATCGGTGCCCTTTCTTTTGTAAATACATAACCACTTGAGATTGATGATGTTCATCTATTGGTCGCTCTGAACCGAAGCGAGCTACTTTACAACGCTTAGTTTGCGCCATATGGTCAAATTCCGCTTGAAGAAGCCTCAAAGCTTGCTCCACTTGCAAAAAATTATAACGCCCACTAGCCAACTTTTGCGCTATCACACTAAACCCTAAATGTTCTTTCATCATAGCTCTTATTGCTCGTTGAATATCTGCACGATCATCAATTCGTCCACTCTCGTAAAATGGGACAAAATAAGAGTATAGATAGCTCGGTTTTACTGTAAGCATTAAACGCTGTCGTACGTCTTGTGATGTTGAAGTTGGATATCGTTGTAGGACTCGTTCAATACGGAGCTTTATCTGTGATTCATTATACTTGGGCATTACTGACCTAACCGATGATATAGCATACCAAGTCAATATCTTGCCACCATCAGAGAGTACATTTAAAGTTGGGCATGTGAAGTCAATCGCAAAGCTTGTTATAAATAGCTTTTATTAATCAAACACTTTGAGTAATAAATGTGGATACTTCTTTGTACCTCCACGCACATTAAAATGATCCGTTTCACACCCTTTTGTTTCTTTTGCTGGTGTATTTTCCTTCATTTCATATTGAAACCGTTTTTCACGGCTACAATAGGGACACCCTATTTTCTTCACCGTAGCGAGAAAATTTTTCGGCGAAGAGTAGAATGCACCATGCTTTGAACACCCAATCTTGACGTGAGTGGTTTTGTTTACATACTCAACCTGAGAGTAATCGTACAGGTCACCGTATTTAGCTTGCGCTTTTATTAAAAACTGCTGAGCTCTATGCTTTTCATCAAAAGGCATTTCTGCGATTTACTTAACTGGATGTACCAAGATATGCGCTTGGTGTGTATCTAAATTCCACTCTTTCATCTCTGCGACAAAAAAACCATGTTGATTAATCACATCAATGAGCTCTGGAGCCCTTTCTAGCTGGATAAGCATAGAGAGAGGTGTAACTTGTTTATGACTTTCATCAAAGCCGTATTCTATTTGCTCATCAAGCATATATAGGATGCCCGCCTCCGCTTCCATCCCCTCATCGAATAAACGAGATTCAATCCCTTCAGCATCGTAGAGATAAACCAGTAAGTTGTAGAGTTTTTCTGCCCCAACGAGCTTCGTTTTATTCGCTTGAGAGTTAAGTTCATGCAATTTCATTTCTAAGTTACCTCCTTTCCTTCTCGCCACATTAAGCATCAATTTGATGTCTTTCTTTACATTGGCAAGCGATTTATCCGTTAGCTTAGGCTTTAAGAACTTAATGAGAATATCATTTCGAGTCGTCACTGGAACATGGCGCTCGGTCGCAGAGACTTTACAAAGCAGGTGAAGCAAAGAGTAGGTCACCACATGATGTAAGTTGTAGTAATAATCAAAATCTCGTTTGATTTGCATGGATGTTTTTTTAGTCTGTAAGTGATACCCACCATATGGGGAGGGGCTTTTCGAATTTCAAGGGCAATCAATTCAAGCAATAGACGGGGTAAAATGTGGATATGATAGCTATATTTCGACAAAAAATAATACGACTTGAGGTGAAGCATAAAGCGCTTCACCTCAATCGCTGACTAATCAGGTACAACCAACTCACCCAATGGCACATACTTCGCTTTCTGCGCTTCGTTATAAAAGACACGCTTTCGAACTGACCAACCATAGCGAAGGTATTTAATGTCCGTCAGGTAGTAACCATCGCCTGACCAATGCGTTTCACGGTGTTCATTACTTTGCTCTGGATGATTAAGAAAAGCCGTGGACGGATGATTCAAACACGCCTTACGAAGTTCAGGAAACAAATTACGGGAATGTCTGGACCACGCCAGTATTAAAGTTCTGACCGCTTTCGTGGCATGATAGCCTGAACGTGGGTCACTATTTTCTGCATCGTAATCCGTGTAGGTGGCAACAATGACGGCCTTTGCCCACGGCGGGATAGTCAGTGATGCTTGAAACGCTTTCTCCTTCTCTTGATGCTCCTTGTTTTGTCGCTCCCATTCTTGTTGCTCTGCTTGCGCTTTGGCTTCATCTTCGGCTTTAGCATTCATTTCTGCTTGTTCAATGTCTTGTTTGGCATTTTCTACAAACGCCGTATCGAACTCGTAGTTTTGAATAGCTTCTATGAGTGATAGGTGGTGCTGGTCGTGCAGCCATGATTTATCTACGTCGTGTTGGTGGCGTAGATAGTAAGCCAGCATATTAAGGCAGTGCGACGCAAATCCAGCATCATTACCACCACAGCCTAAATCTAAGCGGCATTCGTAACGGTCTTCATTATCAAAAAGCACCGTGACTTTTGTTTTATCGTAACCACCTCGTGGATTGGTCTTGGCGACCTCTAAGGCTTTGCGCTCAAAGTCCATAAAGTCATAGTGGGTGTCTTCATCAAACTCACGTGATTCTGACCAATGCACCTTGACCGATATCGGTTTGATTTTCTTTTGCGTTCTCGACGCTTCTATAGATGTGTTCAAAATAAAGATCCCTTGATTTCTGGGCATAAAAAAACCGTGACGTTGTGTCACGGTTAAATCGATAGAAAAGAGCCAGTACTTAAGCTGACGTTATGCTGATAGCGTCGTAAACGTCCATTTCAAAATACGTCAAAAAGTTATGCTCCCACAATTGGTAAAGTTCATTTGCCTCTTGTTGGTTTCGCATAGGAATACCGCACGAATACGCTCCGCAACTGTGGAAATCAAAATCCAGTGCTTTTTCTAACTCCGGATAATAATTGCCAATATAAGCAAACTCGGTCACGTATTGGTATTGCCAATCGCCATCAGCGTTTCGAAGCAAACAAATTTCAACAGGGCGAAAACCGCCTCCTTCAGCACTGTAGCTTTTGTCACGAAAATTAAATACCACGCGATGACCAGAGAGTAATGACTCTGCAACTTCTCCCTTAAGCGAGATATGAGATGCGAGTGCCCTGACAAGGCATATCGCTAACCGCTCCGATACTGGAAACGCTTTGCCTGAAATACGATGAGTAAGGAAACCTATTTGAGTTCGGATTGAAGATTGTTTGGACATAATGAGTCCTCCTATTGGTCGTCAGAGTATTCGTTCGATGTCACCATGGGATGTGGTGTACGTGTCGATTGCACCGCTTTATCGATTAACGCTGCGGATGTGCCAACAAAAGCAGACACAACAATACCGCCAGCGGTGATGGTTCCAATTGCACCAAATACTGGGGCTGCGGTGATCACACCTGCAACGCTTGCTGTACCAGCGACCGCTTTACCAACTGTTTGATACCAAGACATAAAAACTCCTTTATCATTGAGCATTAAAAAGGGGTTGCCATCGGCAACCCCTTCTATGAAATAACATGATATTGAACTTCTCTTTTTGGTAAGAGAAGCCTGCACATCTAGATGATATATATTCATAAATAACTCAAATCAAAGCAGCTACGCTCCTCACCTCAACGTGTCGATAGAATACTCTCCATCCAGTCATCAACTTCACTTTCTACCCACGCTACCGCGCGATCACCTAAATTGACTGATTTAGGGAAAGCATCTTCGCTCATTTTTCTGTAGATGGCCGAACGGCTCAGTGCGGTCTTTTCCATTACTTCTTTCAGCTTTAAAAATCTCATGGGATTGACTCCTATTTCTTTTACCCATGGGATAACGCGGTGTGTTAGAAAAAACGTTCAGAGCTCTTTCTCTCCCATCAAATCAATTACTTTCAGATATATGTCCTCTTAGTGAAGTTCCAATCGTTTCACTCTTGGAGGACCTATGTCGACCGATAACCTTCACTACCAAAAACAACAGAAATACCAAGAAAATGAAATCCTAGAGCATGCCGCCGAAATCCTCGCTAACCGTTATGTTCGCGGCGATGCCCTTTGTGATCCGAATGCAACAAAGGAGTACGTTCGATTTAAATTAGCCAGCTCAGAGCATGAAGTATTCGCGCTACTACTGCTCGATAGTCAGCACCGCCTCATTGAGTTCAAGCCGCTCTTTAAAGGAACCATTGACTCAGCCAGTATTTACCCACGTGAGGTTGTCAAAACCGTCTTGGAGGTCAACGCTGCCGCCGTCATTCTGGCGCACAACCATCCATCCGGAGATCCATCACCATCTCAGGCAGATAGACGCATTACACGTAAGCTTGTCGATACTTTAGCGTTAGTGGATGTCAAAGTTCTGGATCACATTGTGGTTGGAGAAAGCAGTGTCTCATTTGCAGAGAAGGGATGGTTATGATCAATTCAGCTTATGGTGACGTTTCGTTAGTGCCTCAACTTCATCAACAACTAGAAGCGTTGTTCACGCGTTACAACTTATCCGATGAGGCAAAGCGGCTAGTCTTGAATTGTCGTCAAATGAACTATTATCGGAATGGTCAAGGAATACATCCTGTTGAAGTGCAGTTCAAACGCGCTTCAAGTTCAGAGCCTTGGCAGGTTGTCTTCTTTGCTAGCTTTTCTTACCCATTTGAAGGCGCGCACTCAGTAGAGCCTGAGCTTTATTTCCATTTAGCAAATGGTTGGTGTTACCAACCGGATACTGGCTCAGCTAATCTCAATCATCCAGAGGTTCTAGATCTTTTGCAGATATGGATGAAAACGTTCGCTCGTCACCTTTCAAAAGTAGTTTTTGATGAGATCCATTTATCTATCGTTGGAAAGTGACCTTCTTCCCCTTCATTACGACACATCATGGCGCAAGTGCGATAGAGTTCGTCGTAGCAATTTAGCCTAAGACATTGATACGACAAGCTTTGTCGCACCTTTTTGATATCGTCATGCCCAACAGAACGAACCTCGTTGAGCTTACCATGACGCAACCTAACCAAACTCAGTACCACCTTGAGCTTATCTTGGCGATTTACAACCTTATTCCATACAATAAGAAAATCACCGCGAAACAAATCCAAGCTCAACTTTCACCGCTTGGTTTAGAGCGCTCCTTACGTACTATCCAACGCAATCTGTCCGCTATTTGTGCCATGTTTCCAGATGTCATGATAGATGACCGCGATAAACCTTTTGGTTACCAAAAAGCCGAAACGCTTGCATTGAGTACCACTGCTCATGAAGCAGTGCTGCTCTATTGGTTAATCGAGTCAACCAAACATCAACTGCCTAACAGCCTTACTTCTCTACTGGATAACTTTCTCTCAGGTATTGCACCTGAAAACATAAAAGACATTCAAAGTCATTGGTCATCCAAAGTGCATGTTACTGACACTGCGATGAGCGGTGAGCCGCTATACATTAACGTTGGTGTATTCCAAATTGTTTGTTTGGCGACGCTTCAGCAACGTCTTATCTCATTAAAGATAAACGACGGTGACCAGAATCTACATCTAACTAACGTTCAACCAGTCGGTCTTGTACTTCATCACGGAAACGCTTATCTCATTTGGCGTAAACACGCACATACCAAACTAAACACCCTCGCCCTAAGTAACATCCATGAAGCCACGATGTCGAGCTTTCGCTTCGATCTCCAAACCGACGCAACGCTACTGTCTTTGGACGTTCAGCAACTATTTGATGTGACTGACATTCACGTTGAACTCAACACGATACCACCCTCTTACACTCATTATGGAGAAATAGAATGAACCTATCTAAAACCTTACTTGCCACCGCGCTTGTTGTACCTGTCGCCTTAACAGGGTGTGGAGGCTCATCAGACGGACATAACAGTGGTTCTGGTCAGCAGTATCAATTTAGTGGTGCTGTTCAGAAAGGTCCTCTACAGCCGGGCTCTGTTGTAACCATCAACGAACTTAATCAAGACCTCCAGCCAACTGGTCGCAGCTACACAACTCAAATCGAAGATTATGAAGGTAACTACAGCGTGAAAGAGCGATTTAGCACTCCGTATACTGAGCTCGTTGCCCACGGCTATTACTTTAACGAACTAACAAACCATGCTGACGAACAGATGAGTATGAGTGCATTCGTCGATATGAATGCAACCACACAAGTGAACTTCAACGTTGCAACTGCCGCGATGAAGCAATCTGTCATGGCACAAGTACAAGCTGGCACTGAGTTTAACGAAGCGGTAGACAAAGCAACGTCAGATTTGATGAAACTTTACAGCTATGCCCCTGAACAATGGTCAGGTCATATTAACTTCTACAACACCAACCTATCTAATTCTGGCGATACCAGTACGCTACTACTGGTGATCTCTACCAGTACTTTAAAAATGGCTACCGATAACGGACTCACGTTAGAGGAACAAATTGATGAAATTGGTCAGGTGTTGTTAGAGCCTGAGTCAGTCCAGTTTGAAGAAATGAAACAAGCGCTGAGTACCTATAATCTTGCACTATACAAAACAGCAGCTTATGAAAACACCCAAAAGTATTTCGCTGATAACGGTCTTGAGTTCGACATTCCACACATCGATTACTTTATCGATGTTGATGATGACGGCGTACTGCCTAACAAAGACCTACCTGTGTTCCGCTACACTTCAGGTGTTGGTATCGGTTCTGATGAAATCGGAGAACTACGTCCAGCTGGCGCTGGTGCTATCGACTACCAAGGTCGTCCTATGACGTTCGAGGTCATCGGTGAATTCCAGCACGGTGAAATCGCATCAATTGAATACACTGATACTGGCGTTAGTATTTGGTATCGCCTAACGGATGTGAACTTTGAAGGTCAGTCATTCGAAGACTGCGTTACGGTTAATACAGTAAAACCTGCACCTGCTAACTTTCCGTGGAAAGCATGTGTAACTTTGGTTAAGAATAACTGATAGATAAAAAGAAAGGGGCTTAGGCTCCTTTCTTTTTTCACACCCAACACATCATTATCCACTGCCGCATGAATACTCGTCATAATATACGATAAATTATTTACTACTTCGGCCAAAACTCCTAGACAACCCTATTGCCTGAGTACGTGCTTTAGCTAAATAAATAGAACGATTAAACAATTTTGTGAATTCTTCATTTCCCGCTACCACTTCTCCATCAAAAGTCTGAACTATATAAGTTGCATTTTCTGGTATGTGTACCGCTCTATGAGCCTCTTCAAGTTCAATACCTAATACTCTCGACCAAGCACATAATAACATTTGGTATAAGTGCTTACATTTACGCTCATCTCTAATCACACGTTTAAAATTGCCTAAACTTTGGAAGTTATCTTTGTTGAGGAATATCACCAGATGATAGTGTGGATTCTCTGATTTATCGATTTCTTTACACCATATATATCGAAGCCTCTCCTCACTAACAGAGCTAAACCTCCGTTTTCTTCTTTTTAATTCTTCTGTTATTTGGCTTTCTAAAGAACCAAAGAATTTCTTCATATAAGGGAATGTCTCACCAAACTTATAACCATGAGGAAATCTAAGATCCACTCTAAAAGCAAACGTTCTAGGAAAGCTGTTTGTAGCTTGAACTAGTACTTCATAAATCTTGTTTACTCTATCCTCTAACAATTCATTTTCTCTAGACGTTAAATTTATTCCTTTGAATTCTTTTTGTTTAAGTAGTTTGTTTTTACGATTTGTCATGTGAGTTCTCCTTTTGTTCATAGAGGAGAGTTCTCTGTTATTTTTTAGTAGATACTCAATGAGTTGTTATCTTAGAGATATGGATATAGGTATAGATGGATAGTGATAGGTAGATATAGGTAATGATATATATTAAACATTACCGACAGTGTTTCTTTCGGTGAAGGTAGTACATAAAAAGGATTGACGCCGCTTTTCAACTCGGAAGTTAGAGTCATAGAAAGTGATAACATACTCCTTTAAAACCTTAGTAAACTGGTTACAAGAAGCATTAAAATCTGTGAATAGGCATCACAAGTTCCAAGCAAAAACCTCGCAAATACTTGCACTATCTTTCGCAAATACCCACAGTATAACCAGCACGTTTTGCAACATAACACTAACAACGAGGTTAAGGCTCATGGCAGTTAAAGGGATAAAACAAGAGATAGAAATAAAACAAAACATCGATTTTATTAACGCTGGACACTTCCTTTATAAAAAAACCAAATCGAGTAGAGGAATAGGTAGATTTCTAAATTCACTAACTGATAATCCAAATGTGTTTAAGAATAAAATTAATCAATACAATAAACATTCACCCGATGGTAAACAAATAACTATCAGTGAAATAAATTTATTTTTAACCAAAAACAATACAGAAAATAAAATCTATGATTTATTTGATATTAAGCTTAACAACCTCGAAAAGTCATCAAGAGTAATTAACTGGCTTTGGGGATATATACAATTAAATTTTAACCGCGAAGCGGAGTACCTAAAAATGACTCTGAATAGTCTTGCATTCTTTAGGAAAAATAAGGGTAAAATTAATCAATTGTCAAACATAATAATTAGTGAGGATGTGAACAATTATTTCAACAATAAGAGTAACCATTTGGAGAATAAGTTAGAACAAGTCATTAACTTCATAAACTATAAATGTTTGCTATTTGATGTAATAGATGATTATCTAAGACAATTACACGATAAATGGAAACTGGTTTTTGCAAACAAAAAATTTGAACAATTCATAACAAAATACAAAAACAAAGACGAGCTATTTAAAAAGAGTCAATTCTTTTATGGTGAATTAATCAAAACAGATGATATTGAGAAAGAAATAGGAATCTTTGAACATTGCACAGTTAATGACTCAACTGCGTTATCTCAAGCAATTTTAGATCTCCTGAATTCTAATCTTGAACAACAAGCAATTATTTCTAAAATAAGCAAGAAGTGGAGCAGCAAGAAAAACCGACATAATGGAAAGGTTTCTTTTTCGACGACTATGCTACCTGAGACAAAGAATAAGCTAGACCAAATAGTCAATCATAGCTATAGCAATATCAGCACTACGTTACAAAAAATCATCGACCAAGAGCATGAAAGGTTGTTTAAAAAGTCAAACAATTCATTATCTAAAAATAAAATAATTTAAACTGGTAACCGAGCAATTCGTAAATAACTAATAGAAAAAATATAGAACTTAATTTAATTACTAATAAATAGGGTTGTCAGCTTTAATTAAAAAACCTGTTATTGCAAACATAGCTTTCATGCTTCAATCTAACAATCCAGTAGTGGGTTGAAACTGCAATCTCAGACTAACAGTCTCAATATCATAAAACTATCAACCTGACGATTCAGGTTGATAGTAAAACAGAACCGAGCATAAACTAAGCTAGAGCTAGCATTTCCATTTCTTCAAGTTACACACCTTCAATATTGCACAAGAATGAACTTGCTCTAAAGAACCTCAAGAAACGATAAAATACCTCTTTTAATCACAAGGGACTAGGGTCAGGGTGAGATCGTGAACGTTTTTTAAGCAAAATGACGACTAATTTGACGATCCTATTTAGCTGTGATCTTATACTCCCTTTTTAGGGAAAGCATCATGCACATCGATCACTTCAAGGAACATTTTCAAACGATTACTGATCTACGCCAAAGTCCTAAGGTCACTTATTGCCTCTTCGAAGTCCTTTTTGGCTCGCTATGTGCGGTGATTGCTGGTGCGAAAGGTTGGTTTGATATCCGTGAATACATTCTCGGTCATCATAATTGGTTTAAGCGCAAAGGCCTATTTTTGCATGGTGTTCCTGTTGATGACACGATTGCTCGAATAATTTCAACGATTGACCCCGAGCAGTTTCATGAATGCTTCATTAACTGGATGTCATCAATACACACCCTTACCGACGGTCAAGTGATTGCGATTGATGGCAAAACACTTCGAGGCTCATACAATCGTGACGACAGGGCGAGTACCATTCATATGATCAGTGCTTATGCATCGTCAAACAAGCTCGTGTTGGGACAGCTGAAAACCGAAGCAAAAAGTAATGAGATTACAGCGATCCCCGAACTGATAAAGATGCTTGATATTAAGGGAACCTTAGTAACCATTGATGCTATGGCCTGCCAAACTAAAATTGCCAAAACCATTATAGAGCAAGGCGGGGACTACTTGCTTGCAGTAAAGAGCAACCAAGGAAAACTCCGACAAGCAATAGAAAAGGCGTTCTCTTCTCAGAGAGCCAATGTAGCTGATGACCTTTCTCTTGAACAAGGACATGGGCGTATAGAATCTCGCCAATGCTATGTTTTTGATAGTACGAAACTTGAAAGTGACTTCTCTCGCTGGAAAGGCTTGAAGAGCATTGTTATGGTTGAAAACTTTCGCGTTGAGAAGGGCAAATCTGTCGATCTAGATTACCGTTATTACATCAGTTCAAAAAAGCTCAGTGCAGAGCAAGCAGCGATGGCAGTCAGAGAACATTGGGGCATAGAATCAATGCACTGGATACTTGATGTAACCATGAATGAAGATGCGTGCCAGATATACAAAGACCACGGAGCAGAGAACCTATCATGCTTACGTCATATGAGTTTGAACATGCTCCGAGAAGAACCAACCAAGCTAAGCATTGTTGGTAAGCAAAAGCGCTGCATGATGAATACAACGATGCTAGAGGCAGTATTAAGTACTGGTTTTAGTCAAGTGGTGGAAAACTAGGCGCTCATGCGCTCGCCCTGGGACTAGGGTGAGTAAATGTGACATTTCTTGTGTTCTCGACATCAAGATAACTCCTTTTTTTGCAGCTTGATATTGATATCACGATTTTTAGTAACCATCTTGGTAACCAATCGAAAAATCAAATCCAAACAAATCCATTAAATTCATACCATTAAGTAACAAGATCAACTTACGCCAGCTCCACCAAACGTTTGGAAAGGGCCAACTCGAAAGGGTTGGCCCTTTTTGTATCTGCGATTTGTATTTCCCTTCAACTCATCGCTTTGATTCCTAGCCAAAATCTCTTAGTCTGTGGTTAAGCATTCATCAATGGATATGAGATCATGCTAAAAGGCAGTGAATACCCCTCTATTCGTGCACTTCGAACCTTTGTTGCAGTTGCGAACCATCTGAGTTTTTCTAACGCGGCAGAGAGTTTGTGCGTAACTCAAGGTGCCGTGAGCAAACAAATTGCGACGTTAGAGCAACTGGTTGGGCTACCTTTGATTCAGCGTGGTATCAATGGTATTGAGCTCACTGAAGAAGGAAAACGTTACTTACCCAAGGTGACCGAAGCGTTGGAAATCATCCAACATGCGACGGCAAGCTTGATTCAAACCGACACAGAGCAAGAATTATTGGTGGTCGATGTCACGCCTTCTTTCGCCAGTTTGTGGTTGGTACCGAACATTGATGCCTTCCATCAAAACCATCCTGATATCCGCATTAAATTGCGTACCAGTGATGGTCCAATAAATCAGTTAGACGTAGACAGCGACATCACAATCCGTTGCCTTCCTCTCTCCAGTCACTACGAACATGGTCGATTGTTGCGTCAAGAAACGCTGCTGCTAACGGGCTCATCAAGTTCTTCAACGTGTAACGACAAACAGTCCATTACGGATTTCGCATTTATTCCTCAAACGACACGTCCGCAGTTGTGGGAGCAGTTCAAACTAGAGCAATCTCTGCAAAGTGCGATTCATTATCACCCCGTCGGTCATGAGCATTTCTATCTTTCTTATGAAGCGGTAAAGCTTGGCAAAGGGCTTGCTCTTCTGCCTGATTTTATGGTGCAACAGCCAATGTCGAGAGATGAGGTCTACCACATCCAGCAACTGAGCATGCTTAGCCATTATGGCTATTACGTATTTGTGCCGAACTACCGTCTAGCAGCGCGAAAAGTCTCGCTGTTCAATGATTGGCTATTTACTCAGCTTGGGGAAGGCGTCGGTTAAATAACGACTCCGCTTCAATTTTTCAATCTGTGGTTGAAGCCAGCCATCAAAAGATATTCGCGTTACACTGAAGGTGTTGCCAACTGTAATGAGGGTTTATGACGTTATCTCCTGCCTTTCTGCGTAAAATCTGGTACTCCCCTTCAGTCAACCTTGGTCTGCGTGCCACCAGCGCGATTGTTCTGTTCATGGGATTGGGTGTGCTATTCAACCAAATCAATCTCGCCATGACGGCTTTAATGACCATGCCCGCAGCGTTGATCAGTGGTTTAGACACTGCCGGTCCTAGACGCTGGACACGCTTTGCAATTACCGCTTTCACGTGGAGCATTACGCTCGTCATCAGTTATGCTCTGCTGAATATGGCCTTACCGCTGTGGCTGACTTACGGCGCGATGGGAGCAGTATTGGCGAGTACAGCAGTGAATGGTCCGTTTTGGGGACGTCTTGGCATGTCGAGCTTACTGATCGCGGTCGTAAGCTTGTCGTTGCATAATTCCAGCGCGGTACTTGGTCTCTATCCTATGTTGGTGTTGGGACCACTCACTTTTGCGCTGTTCAGTTGGCTTTGGTTTGCCTTATGGAAACATTACGCGCTGCGTGTTTGTCTTTCTGCGATTTACGAGACGCTGGCGGACTACATTCAATATCGCCAGGCTTTCTTGCTTGGAAGCGAAAACGATGCCCCGAAACGGCGCATCAAATATCAGTTGATTGAACTGTTCCAACAAGCGCTGCAATCAGAATCTTTTCGCTCGAAACATGAAGACGCAAACTCTCTACGTCAGGCTTTGTTTTTGGCGCTCGATACATTTGAAGTCGTCTTGAGCAGCCATACCAGCAACCCTGATCTGCTTAAGCAATTTCAATCCAGTAAACCGAAGCGAGATCTGCTCTTGGTTTGGAGCCAACACTGTCAGCAAAGATTAAGACACAAAGCCAAGCAGCTTTTGCATAACACGCCTGAAGAGATGGAACACTTAAGCTCACTGGAGCAGGAAGCCCATGATTTGATTGAGGCAGTGAAGCTAGAAGACCAACCTCGCTTTCGCTACTGGGCATACGCGGTCAAGCATATTTCTCGTCGTATTGAGCTCAATGAACCTGCTTATGAACGCTCCTTTGAGGTGCAACCATTCGAGCTGTCTTTTCGTTTACCAAGTCGAGGCAACCCGATTTGGCGCCACGTGACTCGCGTTGGTTTGATGTTTGCTCTTGGCGCTGGGATTGCTGAATACTTTGAATTGATTCGCCCGGATTGGGTGTTGATTTCCATGTTGATGGTGATCCAGCCGAGCTTCTTAGCAACCCGAAGTAAAACTTGGCAACGCTGTTTAGGTACGGCGCTTGGGGTATTGTTCGCCACCTCATTGATTCATCTAGGCGTACCAACGTCCATCCTGTTTGTGTTAATAGCTGTCCTATTACCCGTCGCAATGCTCAATATTATGCGTCATTACTCGATGGCGATTGGCTGTATTACCGCACTGTTAATTTTGGTTTATCAGACCATGGCACACCAAGGGCTCGACTTTGCTGCACCGCGCTTGATCGACAATGTCGTCGGTGGCGCAATTGTCCTACTCGGTTATGGCTTATTGTGGCCGCAGTGGCGAGGTAAGGAGATTCATACCCAAGCATTAAAAGCGCTCGATAGTTCAAAAAGCTTATTTGTGTATTGCTATGAGCAGTTACAAGTCGACACAGAGCAACGTGATCATATGACGCTCACTAAGCAACGTGCCGCTATGCTCACTGCTGAAAGCGACCTTGAACTGATTTACAACGAGATGCAGCAAGAGCCAAGGCACACTCGCGCCGATCCGCATTACTACGAAGATATGTTGAGCCATTATCGCTTGTTGAGTCACTACCTCTGCTTGCTGATCCCTCTAGTGAGAACGGGCACCCATTATCAAGGCTCACCGCAAGTCGAACGCCTGATTCATGATGCGATGGATGCGTTGATCAGTACGATTCGTGACAATCGCGTGCATGAGCTGCCAGCACTGAGCAATAAAACCGATGCCAATCATCCCTCCTCAACGACTGGTCAACGATCTGTCGAAGAGATCATCTGGTTAGCATTGATGACGATTAAGCAAATGCACGACTTAGTAAGGCGTAACCTAAAAGACTAAATCCGCAGCACTATTATCAACGGCGTGTCAGATTTTACTAACGGAGAACAACGTCGATTGACCAAGCGAACTAACAGGAGTATCACTCCAGCTTCGTTCCAGTTTTGTTAGAGGAAAGCGTTTGGAACACATAAATGAACTATTAATGGCGATGAAGCCGCTGCTTGAGCAATATGGCTATCTCGCCCTTATCGTCAGCATCTTTCTTGAAGGCATTGGTATTCCGATGCCCGGGCAATCGCTGATGATTGCAGCGTCTATCATCTCATCTGAGCATGTCATGAACCTTAGCCTAGTAATGATAGTCTCTTGGTTGAGTTGCTTTTTGGGCAACACGTGCGGCTACCTGATTGGCTATTACTTCGAAGGTTGGCTAGATAAGAAAGGCTATATATCTGGCCCTAAGATGCAGAAGCTACAAAGTACGATTCAGAAGTACGGTCCTGCTTGTTTGGTTGTTAGTCGCTTTGTAGAAGGGATGAAGCAGTTTATGCCGCTTGCTTGCGGTATTGCTAAGATGCCGCGCAAAGAGTTCTTATTGGGCAACGCCCTTGCAACCACCATTTGGGTTGCCGTGTTCAGTTTGCTCACCAACTTCGCGTTTGAGCACTTGAGCGTCCTTAGCCAGTTCTATACCGATCATCGCTACGTAGTTTGGTCGAGTGCAGCACTGCTGTTCTCACTGATGATCTTCGCTCTTCTCAAACGAAAAAAAGCGTAAATGCTCTAAACCAATGTAATTCCGCAAAGGCTCACGGTATCAATAAGATATGTTATGTGAGTCTTTTTTACTGGTCTTTTCGATTAAAAATAACCAGCCATTTAGACGTCTAGACGTTGACAAGTCTTTGGTGTCAGATTAGTCTGCTCGCCTTATTTATTGATTATGTTGTCGTTCACATGTCTGGTTCTAAAAATTCTAATAAAGCAATCGCACCATCAGCGGTCGCACTTTTACCTTTAGTGCTATTCCTTGCGCTGTTTATTGGCGTGGGCACTTACTTATCTTTGCAAGGCGTTGATTTCGCATTCTACCAATTGCCAGCGCCTATCGCGGTATTGCCTGCGGTGATCCTTGCGCTCATCCTAAGCAAAGACAAACTCAATCGTTCTATCGAACACTTTATGCGTGGCGTTGGTCATCAAGACATCATCGCGATGTGCATGATCTACCTGCTTGCCGGTGCCTTTGCTGCAGTAGCAAAAGCGTCTGGCGGCGTAGATGCGACGGTTAACCTTGGTCTTTCTGCGATTCCAACCAGCATGATCTTGCCAGGTATCTTCCTGATTTCCGCGTTTATCGCGACAGCGATGGGCACCTCAATGGGCACCATCGCAGCAGTTGCGCCAGTTGCTCTGGGCATTGCTCAATCAGCAGGTATGAGTCTTCCATTGACTGCTGGTGTCGTCCTTAGCGGCGCAATGTTTGGTGATAACCTTTCGATCATCTCAGACACCACGATTGCGGCAACCCGCTCTCAAGGCTGTGAGATGAAGGACAAATTCAAAGAGAACATCCGTATCGCACTGCCAGCAGCACTAGTGGCGCTTGTGATCTTTGCCTTTAACAGCACAGCGACTCAAGTACCAGAAACAGGTCCTATCGAGTGGTTGAAAGTGCTGCCTTACGTGACGATTCTTATCCTTGCTGTGTCAGGTATGAATGTGTTTGTCGTGCTTACTATTGGTATCGTTTTGGCAGGCGGCGTGAGCTTGTCTTCTATCGATGATTACGGTCTAACCAACTTCGCGCAAGACATCTACTCAGGCTTTGGCAACATGCAAGAGATCTTCCTGCTATCCATGCTGATTGGTGGTCTGAGTGAGCTTATGCGTCGCCAAGGCGGTCTCGCGTTTCTAACTAACCTAGTGAGCGGCATCATCCGTACGTTTGGCTCTAGCCACTCGAAAGAAGCAAATGGTCGTGCAAGTGAGCTCGGTATTGCTGGTCTGGTTTCGATGGTGAATACCTGTACCGCCAACAACACCGTTGCCATCATCGTATCAGGTAGCGTGGCTCGTCAGCTGGCAGAAGAGAACAACGTTTCACCGCGTCGCTCTGCAAGTTTGTTGGACATTTTCTCGTGTGTTATCCAAGGTGTATTGCCATACGGTGCGCAAGTTCTGCTATTGGGTTCGGTATTTAACCTTTCTCCACTAGAAGTTGTCGCGAACTCTTATTACTGTTTCGCGCTTGCAATTGCAGCTATCGTGGCGGTGTTTATCAAGCATCCGGCACGTCAGCCTGTCCCTCAGACTGAAAGCTAAAATTAACTTTGAAGAAGGGCTCCGATTGGAGCCTTTTTTGTGTCTTAAGAAAAGAAGCGATTCCCTACTCGCTCCTTCGTCGCTCTAGATAATGACGCTATGTAAAACCAAGCATCAACCAAGGCTAACTCCGTCATTCTCGAGAAGGAGGAACGACTGAGTCGGGAATCTCTCAAATCAACTACCACTCAGGCTAAGGCGAAAACTCTCCGCATCATGCAGGGGCACATCGAGCAATTCACAAATCTCTTTTAATCGCCGAACTTGCTCTGCATTGCTTTTCGCGAGTTGACCATCCGAACTCAAATGGTTGTTCTCAAAGCCTACCCGAACATCCAATCCCAGTAACATTGCATGGGTTAAACAGTCTTGCTCTCTCGCGCCAAACGCGCATACGGCACATCTAACGTTCTCTTCGATAAAGCGCTCCAAATGCAGTGCCCGTAAATCCCATGGCGAAGATTGTTGAACCTCATGATATCGACCAAGTACCACTAACGCGTGTTGGTTTTGCTTTGGTAAAACGCCTCGCTCTCTTAGGGAGAAATAGCGCTCGATGTCTGCCTGATCATACAAAATGATTTGGCTGAGAATGCCCTGATCAGCGACCCAATCAAAAAAGATAAGACCTTGCTCCTCACTCTGCTCATCAGGAATCAGTTCACGCAAAGCAAAAGAGGCGGCTTCTGGTTTTACCGCTTTGATCAGCGCCATTTGCTGTTGTGGTGAATACATACCAACAGCCTCAGTTGTGAGCTGAACTATCATCGAATTCCCAACCGCAGCTTTCACCGCGTGGTAGATTTCTAAGTTGTCATCAACCTCTAGAGAATGCCTGCCTTGCACATCTCTCGCGTGCAAATGGATCATGGTAGACCCTGCCGTTTGACATGCTTTCGCCTCGGCAACCATTTCTTCAGTATTCATCGGCAATTGAGCATGGTCTTGCTTGGTTTTTTTCGCTCCATTAGGCGCAACAATAATCGCGATTCGAGCTCTTTCTATTGGGGAATTTATTACCATGTTTTCGACACATCTCTGAGTGTACGAGTGAGCTTTTCTACCAGCTCGTCGATGTGGCTTCGTTCGATGATAAAAGGCGGTGCAAGCAGGATATGATGCCCATTGACACCATCAATCGTGCCCCCCATTGGATAGCACATCAGTCCATTTTTCATCGCTTGATGTTTGATCTTTTTGTCTGCCAAAATTGAATTAGGCAGAGGGATTTTACTTACTTTGTCTGCCACAAGTTCAATGCCAAGAAACAGCCCTTTACCACGAATATCCCCAATATACGGGAAGTCTGAAAGTGCTGACTCGAGTTCTCTTTTTAACATTGCTCCTTGTTGGTTGACGGCTTGCAGGAGCTTTTGGTCACCGATGGTCTGAATGGTTGCAACGGCAGCTGCGCATGCGACGGGATGCGCCATAAAAGTATGCCCATGTTGAAAGAAGCCACTACCAGACGCGATTGCTTGATAGACTCTGTCATTGGCAACAACGGCTCCGATAGGTTGATAACCCGCACCTAATCCTTTCGCCATGCAGACTAAATCTGGGACGGCTTGCTCTTGTTCAAAAGCAAAAAAGCTACCGCTACGTCCAACGCCACACATCACCTCATCCATGATCAGCAACACATCATAGCGATCGCAAATCTCTCGTATTCGTTCGAAGTAACCTTGAGTGGCAGGTACTGCGCCAGCTGTTGCGCCAACAATCGGCTCTGCAACAAATGCCATGACGTTATCCGAGCCCAGTTCTAAAATTTTAGCTTCAAGTTCATTGGCAGCTCTCAGTGAATAATCGAGCTCTGATTCACCTTCTCTTTGATGACGATAGGCATAGCACGGCGCAATGTGATGGCTTGGGTGCAAAATGGGTTTAAAAGGCTCACGCCGCCATTCGTTACCACCAACAGCCAACGCACCAAGCGTATTACCGTGATAACTTTGCTGGCGAGCAATAAACTGCTTTTTCTCTGGCTTACCACATTCCACAAAGTATTGTCTTGCCATCTTTAGTGCAGATTCAACCGCTTCAGAGCCCCCACTGACTAAGTAGACGTGATTGAATTGCGATGGCATTTGCTGGCAAATCAACTCAGCCAACTGCTCACTTACTTCACTAGTAAAAAAGCCAGTATGAGCAAAAGGTACTTTTTCGATTTGATCGAGCATGGCTTGTTTAACAGCTTGGTGGCTGTGCCCAAGGTTTGATACGGCAGCGCCACCGCAAGCATCGAGATATTGATTACCTTGGCTATCGAACAGATAAACCCCTTCCCCTCTGGCGATAGTAGGCAACTTGGCGTGACAATGGCGGTGAAACACATAAGACATGAGCGTCCCTTCCTCGTGACTATTTGCTAAGCATAGTCAGGAAGGTGCGATTTATACGCAAGGTAAGAAAAGTGCACCGCGATGAGCATTTGGAATACCATAACCCAAATACTAAAAAAACCTTACAAATAATAACCTTAGAAAAATATACTCAGCTTTATTCAAGGAAAGCCTATAGGTGACCAAAAGCTTTATTAATAACGGATAGAGCTCCTTCGTTTCCCTTCTAAAACTAAGCTTCTAAAACTCAGAGTTTGCTAGCAAATTCGACATAAGCATCTCTCATTTATCTGATCTGGATTAAAGATCAAATCAACATCGCAACGCTCGTCTTCAATATGCACTAGATTAATTAAAGCATATGCCATTACGGAGCCTTTATATGAAATCAACATGGATTCCTTTCGCCCTCTCCAGTCTTGCACTAACAGGCTGTTTTTCAGACGAAACCAAACAAACAGAAGCCGTTGCCGAGCCAATTAAAGTGACCGCTGCCGATAAGATATTCTTTGGTGGCGATATCCTCACGATGGCTGGAGATACCCCAGAATACGCCGAAGCGATTGCAACATTAGGAGAGAAAATCATCTATGTCGGCAGCAAAGAAGGCGCAATGGAGCATAAATTTGGCAAGACCCAGTTGGTTGATTTAAAAGGGAAAGCTTTACTCCCCGGCTTTATTGATCCTCACAGCCATGTTTATGGTGTCGGCCTACAGGCAATGGTGGCAAATGTGCTTCCTTCTCCTGATGGGCAAGCAGACACAGTGGATGACATTGTGGCCATTCTAAAGTCGGCCGATAAAGACGATACACAACGCCTGTTTATAGAGAAAACAGGTTGGATCCTAGGATTCGGTTATGACGATGCACAGCTTGATCGCTACCCTACCAAAGCAGATTTAGACAAAGTCAGCACTGACAAACCCGTTCTTATTATTCACACCTCTGGGCACTTAAGTGTCGCGAACAGCAAAGCGCTTGAGTTAGCCGGCATCACAGCAGAATCTCAAGATCCTCAGGGTGGCGTCATTCGTCGGATGGAAGGCAGCCAAGAGCCAAATGGGGTATTAGAAGAAAATGCGCACTTTGCTATGCTCTTCGGCCTCACTAAAGTTATTGACCTCGAGCTACAAGACATGATGCTCGAAGCGGCTCAAAAGATGTATGCCGAATATGGTTACACGACCGCTCAAGAAGGTCGCGCGACCACCGAAGGTTATGAAGCAATGAAGCGTGCGTCCAAAGAGGGTAAGTTACTTATCGACTTGGTGGCTTATGCAGATATGGTTTCAAGCAGCGAGTTTATGAGCTCTGAATACAACTCTCCCACTTACACAAATCACTTCCGTATTGGAGGCGTTAAACTTAACTTTGACGGCTCACCACAAGGAAAAACAGCATGGTTAACACAGCCATACTTCCACCCACCTCATGGACAGTCCAAAAGTTATCTTGGGTATCCGACCTTCAAAGATGAGCAAGCTTATCAATACGTTGAAACCGCGTTTAAAAACGATTGGCAGGTACTGACGCACTCCAATGGGGACGCCGCCATCGAGCAGTTTATTGATGCTGTAGAAAAAGCGAACGAAAAGCTCGGCAAAAAAGACCGACGTCCAGTTCTAATACACGGACAAACCATTCGCCAAGATCAAATTGACCGTTTGGCGGAACTGGGGATATTCCCATCTCTCTTCCCAATGCACACATTCTACTGGGGTGATTGGCACGCTGAGTCTGTTCTGGGGCACCCTCGAGCGGACTTTATCTCGCCAACTAAAGCGGTACGAAATGCAGGTTTGATGTTCAGCACTCACCACGATGCACCTGTCGCTCTACCAAGCTCATTCCGAGTGTTAGATGCAACCGTAAACCGAACCACTCGAACCGATAAAGTGCTGGGACCAGATCAAAGAGTAGATGCCTATACGGCACTGCAAGCCATGACGATTTGGCCGGCATATCAACACTTTGAGGAAACAACAAAAGGCAGTTTAGAAGTCGGTAAAAACGCTGATTTGATCATCTTAGATAAAAACCCACTAAAGGTAGAACCTGACACTTTGAAGGACTTAAAAGTCCAACAAACCATCAGCCGAGGTGAAACTGCTTATCAACGCTAAAGCTATCAAACGTTTGAATCAACACCGCCTCATCTGAGGCGGTTTTGTTTTGTTAAGCAGTTTACATATCGGTTAGCTCGCAATCTACGCGAGAGAATGCAGCCCTTTGTTATCTAACCTAATATTTTAGCTAGACTTATTAGGACAAAAACCAAGGCTAGGAAAGGCACATGACAAAAATCGCATCATGGATGATGGGAGCTCTTATCTTGCTCTTCAGTCATTTAACTCAAGCAAGTGACCCTTTTCCACTTTCTCCCCCAAACCTTTCAACGCCACAACAAGCAATAATAAGCTTCAATGACCTAGTGTCTGAAGCGAATCAAGAGCTCAATCTCATACTGGCTGATCAAAAGCACAACACTGAGTCTAATCGACAGAAAGTGTATGCACTTTTTGATAAAGCAACTCAAGTCTTTGACTTAAGTGATGTGCCTGATTCTAGCCAAAATAGAGTGGCACTCGAGTCCGTGATGCTAATGAAAGAAATTCTCGACCGAGTGCCTCTCATTGAGCTTTCCAAAATTCCAAATAGCAATGCACTAGCACAGTGGAGAGTGCCAGAAACAGGTTTAGAACTAGTGAAGCAGGCCGATGGTCAATATCGCTTTTCCCAGCAAACCGTAAAAGGGTTGTATCGCGACTACCTTCTAGTCAAGCACTTACCCTCTCATTCCGAAGCATCCCTCGACTACTTTAAATACTACTCACTGAGTGCTGGACGTTTAATTCCGCCGCACTGGTTTTATCTTATCGAATCCTTGCCGGACGTATTTATGGTCGAGTATTGGAGCCAAGCCCTCTGGCAATGGCTGGGGTTAACCATATCGTTCATGGTAATGAGCGGCGTTCTCATTCTTCTGTTCCACAATGTTAGTGCGCCTGTAACAAGATCAATTCTCGCCGTATTAACCTTGAGCGGTTTTCTATACCTTGCAGACTACCAACTTAATTTAACGGGCACGTTAATGTCGACGTTGAATATAGTTATCGAACTCATCTGTTGGCTCTTGCTCAGCCAAGTCGCTTACCTTGTTATCTATCAAGCTTGTCGCCTACTGATGAAGAAACAACGCTCGAAATCAACATTACGTCATAGCCTGGCACAAATTATTGGTACTCTTTTGGGCTCAATGGCTGCGATCGCTTGCCTCGGTTACGGTTTAAATCGATTAGGGGTACCTGTATACGGAATCGTAACAGGATTGAGTCTTGGAGGGATGGCCATTGCACTCGCAATTCGCCCAACAATGGAGAACTTAATTGGTGGTGTCATTTTGTTTTTGGACAAATCTTTGTCGGTTGGGGATTACTGCCAAATTGGCAATCAATCAGGCGTTATAGAGCAAATAGGAGTGCGCTCGACTCGCATCAGAGCAAAAGATAGAACCCAAATTACTATCACCAACGGGGACTTGATTAAGCATGAAATCATCAACTTTAGCCGTCGAGACCGTTACCCACTCAAGGCAACCATTGGGTTACGGTATGAGACCAGTATGTCTCAACTCCAAACGATCACGAAGAAGATAGCAAACTTGCTCCAAGAGCACCCTAACGTTTTAGATTCACCTATTCGAGTACACTTTGATACCTTCAATGCCTACAGTTTGGATATTAAAGTTCTCGCTCACCTGAATACAACGAATAAAGAGACATTTCTTAATTTGCAGCAATCGCTACTGATATCGATTAATCAGATTATTGAAGCGGAAGGCGCAAAGTTCGCTTTCCCCTCTCATACCACTTATCTCGCCACCGATTCTGTACAGCCGGCAGCTACAACGCAAGCTCAAGCTCAAGCTCAAGCTCAAGCTCAAGCTCAAGCAATAAATCAAAACACATAATGTAAAACCGCCTCATCTGAGGCGGTTTCTACGAGACTAAAAAGTAGTTTTGAGTGCGGCTTTAACGGCTTTATTTAATTTGCCCAAGACCAACTCAAATACCCAACGAATGAACGAATAGGTAAATTTAATGGCAATCTGGGCAACTTTTCCCGCAAACACTAACATGTGGCCAAGTAAACCTTTTACTCGCTCAGCAAACTCAGTGGAAAGCTCTGAAATTTTGACTATCGAACGCGCCATTGCATCATAGATGGTCGCTATAGCCGCACCACCACTCTGTAGGGCAAAAACCGTCGCTGCAAAGCCACCATCGATTAACAACGTGAGGATTGCAGCTGAAATCTTATCTGCCCAGTCAGCGGAAGGTTTCGCTTGCAATCGATTCTCGTAGTTCAAAATAACACGCTTAAAAGCTGAGTTTGCAGTTTGAACTCCTAGACTATCCCACGTTGCTGATTGCGTGTAAGAGCTATATTCCGACATAAAATGTGCGCTGGGGAGAAGCCCCTGTGCGCGACTCAATATGTACTCAGAACCATCATAAGGCACGTGATAAAAAGGCCATACAGGTGCTTTGGTCACTGGGTCTGCACCATTGACGCAACGGTAGTGCGACGAAATACGCGATGATGAATTCATCGAAAAAGCCTTCATACCGACTCTTGGTGAGCCAAAGGTATACAGGTTCACTTTTCCTTTAAACTCTGGGGAGGCCGATATCCAGTTAGCAGCCAACGTAGCTAATGCACCACCTAAGCTGTGTCCAACACAATGAACCGTGCCACTACCAGCTACCGGATTGTCGCGCAGAAAGCGAGTGAGACCTTTTTTCATGGAATAAAAAGTCGTTTGAAACCCCGAATGCACGATCTCTCCGGTGCCCGTTCCTTTTCCACTACAAGTTAGGTCAGTAATTCCATCCGCTAAACCCGCAGTTCCTCTAAAAGCTAAAACAAGGTCATTCTTATGGCGCTGACTTTTTCCTTTCCCTAAAAGAGCAAATCCCGTTTCAGGTCGAAAGAAAAAACCACCAGATGTACCGACTTCTACTTTCGAAAAGCTAAAATGATTGTCAACAACAGCAGGCAACTTCACTCGCTCAAGGTTATGCTCAACCTCATAAGCAGTAATGCTTAGTTCACTTGCCAGTAATGGGGAAATTGTGCTCATTGGTTACCCTTCCTTGGTATTACTTTTCAACACATGGGTATCAGTAACTTCATCATATTCATATGTATCAATTTTCTGGTTATCCCAATCACAGACAGAATGAACTGGAGTTCGCCTACTACTCTCTGAGGAAGTTTCAACCTCATGAATTCGCTTACTATTTGATAGTTCGCAGTCTATGTTCATTAGCATCCAGCTCAGAGATTCGGCCCCTTCAGTTGGCACCCACGCTCCCCAAATTTCTTTTTTCTCAGAGTCACAATTAACACAAATATTTTGATAAACCCTTAGGCTTCCGCCAAAGATATCTCCTGGTGCGCTGGAACGAACGGTGACAGGATCGAAGGCAAACTCTCCATATTCATTGGTTCGAGCTTCGTCTGTTAAGGTTTTGCCCTTCTTATAGCCTTCATAATAAAGTTCTCGATAAACCGTTAATCCTGCTTGTGGTACGCCATCTAGCTTGATGACACCACGCACTTCTGGGGACATTTCCACATCGTATTTTTTAAACGGCCAAAACATTGCACTTGCTCCTACCGAAAATAGAGCTAAGGCCAATATAAGTAAGGTTCTTTTAGCCATACTCTTTCTCTATCCATTGATTCTTTTTGGGATGATATGGAAAAAGAAGACAGAGTGAGAGGAGTTAATAAACGGGAAGTAATTTGTGGGAAGCAATTCGAAGTATCATGTAATTAAGACATTTGTTTTTATTAATTCTTATACACTTGTGCCAATTATCCCTCTACATTGATGATTGGACTTTCTGCAAAAGCCAACGTCTAAATCGCGCTGTAGGCTCACTCTTGGTATTAATGATCAGATAGTAACCTGCGTTAGCATCCACAGGTTCAAATGGCGAAACCAAACGACCAGATGCTAACTCGTCTTCCACCAGCGCCATGCGTGCCATTGCGATACCCACTCCGGCTTCGGCCGCTGACATTGCCATATCAGTACGATTAAAGAAGTGCCCTACCTCTGTTTTAAAATCGAATCCCATACTTGATGCCCAATACAGCCATTCGTAGTCGCGCGGAGCTTTATCCCACGGCATAGCATCGTGCAGTAACGTCGCCTCCCACCATTGTTCTGGCGACGCTTTAAGAGTTTTTAGCCACCCATGATCCTCAAGGTATTTTGGACTCATGACTGGCAAAAGTTGTTCATCGAGAATCCGCTCTGCACTTTTATCTCGATAGGGGTGAGAACCGTAGTCTATCGCAACGTCGTAGTCTTTTAGCTCGCTATTCACCAACGCCCCCTCAGCAAAAATCTGTACTTGGAGATCGGGATTTTCTAGGTGAAAGCTTTCAAGACGTGGGACCAACCATTTAAACGCAAACGAAGGCGTCAGCTTGAGGCGAATTTCATTGTGGGGCTTTTCAATCTGTAGCTCTTCAAGTGTCTTCCCGATCTCGGTGAAGTGAAATTGCGTAGATTGAGATAATTGTAACCCTTTGGGTGTTAGTCGAATGCCACGCGAATGGCGTTCAAACAAAGTAAAACCTAGCTGCTCTTCTAATTGAATGATTTGCTGACTGATCGCACCGGTCGTCAAGTGCAATGCTTTTGCAGCACTGGTAAAGCTGCTGTGTTCCGCCACTTGGCTGAATAACCACAATCCGCTAACGACACTACTTTTCATTCTTAATGCCTATAGTTTTTCTAAACACTGAATGTAATTTATATCGATTGTTAACAAAAGGTAAAGAAGAGAAACTGCGCCACATCGAAAATGTGTGGAGCGCATCAATGGAAGTCATCGTAATAGGCAGTGGTGTTATCGGCTTAACCTCGGCTTGGTATTTATCTCAGGCAGGCTATCAGGTGACCGTGATCGATCGCCAACCAAGCAGTGCGATGGAAACCAGCTTCGCTAACGCCGGACAAATCTCTTATGGTTACTCTTCACCATGGGCTGCGCCGGGGATTCCACTCAAAGCCATAAAGTGGCTCACTGAAGAGCATGCACCACTCAAAATAAAACCATCTCTCAGCCCGGAGCTTATCCGTTGGGCAACGCAAATGGTGTCGAACTGCACTTTATCCCGCTATCAAATCAACAAAGCCCGAATGCTCTCTATCGCCAATCATAGCCGCGTGTGTTTGGAGCAGTTGCGCCGTGATCATGCGATTGAATACCAAGGACGCCAGTTAGGCACCTTGCAAGTATTTCGCTCTCAACAACAGCTCGATGCCATAGAGAAAGACCTTGAGTTGTTAGAGCAAAGCGGTACACGTTTTCAGTTAATGGATGTCGAACAGTGCATTAAACAAGAACCAGGGTTGGCATTAGTAAAAGAAAAATTAGTCGGTGGGTTATATCTGCCTGATGACGAAACGGGTGATTGTTTTCAGTTCTGCCAGCAGTTAACAGAGCTAGCAAAAGCCCATGGTGTAAGGTTTGAATTCAATACGGAGGTGAGCAATTGGGTTACTGTAGGCAAAAAGATCATGGGTGTCCAAACGGACCGTGGTTTGTTTAAAGCAAACCAGTTTGTCCTTGCCTCTGGCAGCTATTCTACAGCGTTACTCAAACAGCTTGAGATCGACATTCCAGTCTATCCCGTCAAAGGCTATTCACTGACGGTGCCAATTGAGTGTGAGCAATTTGCGCCTCGTTCTACCGTCATGGATGAAACCTATAAGGTCGCAATGACACGCTTTGATGACCGCATTCGTGTCGCGGGAACCGCAGAGCTTGCTGGCTTTGATCCTTCGTTGCCGCAAAAGCGCAAAAATACGATTGAAATGGTGATTCGAGATCTGTTTCCGCAAAGTGCCGATTTTACTCAAGCCGAGTTCTGGAGTGGATTTCGCCCTATGACACCCGATGGGACGCCCATTATTGGAGCAACACCTTACGGCAATTTATTCACGAATACAGGGCATGGCACGCTCGGTTGGACAATGGCGTGTGGCTCAGGACAAATACTTGCAGACATCATGCTGAATTCGGATACCAAAGTAACAAATCACTCAGAATTAAGCTTGAACCGTTACGCCTAAACACCTGCAATCCATTTCAAACAGCGTATTACTCCACAAGTTGAATAACATTTAGAAGATATGACTTTCTATATTAGCAGTACATTTTCATGACAATGTGCTGCATATTCAATCAATTCATTGTAATTTCCAATAAAAACCACCCATATACATAACAAGAACCAATTTTTAACAATATTTAATCATTCTGTGCCCACCATCACGCTACAAAGGATTTTTAGTTAAAAAGGTTAACAATTGCATTACAAAAAAGGGTAATGTGTTGTACGAAAAACAACCACAAACATAACAAACAGGGAAAATACTCATGCAGTCATTAGTTGATTTTCTGAATGGAATTATCTGGAGTCCGGTACTAATTTATTTGTGCCTTGGTGCTGGTTTGTTCTATTCGATCATGACGCGCTTTGTGCAGATTCGTCACTTCTTTGAAATGTGGCGCTTGCTACTTAATGGTAAGAGTTCAACCAAGGGGATTTCATCATTTCAGGCATTGGCCGTTTCACTATCTGGCCGTGTAGGTACAGGTAACATTGCAGGTGTTGCAGCTGCTATCGGTTTCGGTGGTCCAGGTGCAGTATTCTGGATGTGGGTTGTTGCCTTCTTTGGCGCAGCAACAGCATACGCAGAATCAACACTAGCACAGATTTATAAAGAAGAAGACGAAGGCGAATTCCGCGGCGGTCCAGCTTACTACATCGAAAAAGCAATGGGTCAGAAGTGGTACGCATGGATCTTCGCTATCGCAACCATCTTTGCATGTGGTGTTCTACTTCCTGGCGTTCAATCGAACAGTATTGGTAACGCGGTAGAAGCAGCATTTGGCTCAGGTGACATGATTGAAACCGCTATTGGTACCTTCAGTTTCGCTAAAATTTTCACTGGTACGGTTGTCTGTGTCATTCTTGCCTTCATCATCTTTGGTGGCGTAAAGCGCATCGCGAACTTCACTCAAATTGTGGTTCCTTTCATGGCGCTGGCTTACATCATCACCGCTTTCGTTATCATCCTACTTAACATCGGTGAGATTCCACGCATCGTTGGCATGATCATTGGTGATGCATTTACACCAATGGCAGGTATTGGCGCTGCGATAGGTTGGGGTGTAAAACGTGGTGTTTACTCTAACGAAGCAGGTCAAGGTACTGGTCCTCACGCAGCAGCGGCGGCAAGTGTTGATCACCCAGCACAGCAAGGTCTTGTTCAGTCATTCTCAATCTACATCGATACACTGCTAGTGTGTTCAGCAACGGCGTTTATGATTCTTATCACTGGCGCATACAACGTTCACGGTGCAGTAGAAGGCGCGTTCCTAGTACAGAACCTTCCAGCGGATATCGGTGCGAATGGCCCTGTGTTTACGCAAATGGCGATTGAGAGTGCCCTACCAGGCGTAGGTAAGCCATTCATCGCAATTGCGCTATTCTTCTTCGCCTTCACAACAATTCTGGCGTACTACTACATCGCGGAAACCAACATCGCGTACATCCGTCGCACGGTAAAAGTAAACGGTCTGATGTTCATCTTGAAGGTCATTCTTATCTCAGCGGTATTCTACGGTACAGTTAAGACCGCGAATCTTGCGTGGGCAATGGGTGATGTGGGCGTAGGCCTAATGGCATGGCTGAACATTGTCGGCATTCTGATCATCTTCTTCATGTCGAAGCCTGCACTAAAAGCACTGGCTGACTACGAAGAGCAACAGAAACGTGGTGTGACCGAGTTTACGTTCAACCCAGTAGCGCTTGGTATTAAAGGCGCGACTTACTGGGAAGAGAAGTACAAGCGCAAAACAGGTAAAGCACCAACCGCAGACAGCGATACAACAGAAACGGTAGAGCAAGCATCTACCTAATGCTTCACTTAGCATCCTCCCCCAATAGGTTGGCAGGTATATAAGAAAAAGCAGTGGTCCGAACAACGGACATTAAAAAAGGGTTAGCCAGTGGCTAACCCTTTTCTTTTGCATTCAATTCGAAGCGATTATGCAGCGATTTCTTGCGTAGCAACTTGTGGCTTTTGCTTTTCACCAACAGGAAGTACGGTACGGCCGTATTCGTTGTTTAGTACTTGAGCCATTGCAAAGTAGATTGCGCTCGCGCCACAGAAGATACCTTCGAAGCCTGCGATAGTACCGATCAGCTCGCTACCAGTGAAGTCACGTGCCGCTAGTAGGAAGAACAGGATAGTAAGAGAACCGAATACTACTTGCTTTGCTACTGGGTAGCATAGAGAGCCAATGAACATGAAACCAGTGAAGATACCCCATAGTAGTAGGTACCAACCCATAAAGTGTGCAGGGCTTGCTGGAAGACCCATGTAAGGCATTACGATTAGACCAACCAGTGTCAGCCAGAATAAACCGTAAGAAGTAAATGCAGTCGTACCGAACGTGTCACCACGCTTGAAGCACATCATGCCAACAAGTACTTGGCTTAGACCACCGTAAAAGATGCCCATAGCCAGAATCATAGAATCCATTGGGAAGAAACCTGCGTTGTGGATGTTTAGCAGGATGGTAGTCATACCAAAACCCATTAGACCTAGTGGCGCTGGGTTAGCCAGTTTTGTAGACATGTACATTACCTTTTCAAAAATGTTGATAAAAATTGCGCGCGAATTTTAATGGACTCAAAAACAAAAGAGAAAAGACGTTATTGAAAACTTAGATTGCACAAATAAGCAACCAAACGAATAAAAAAAGACCCTGCTAAAAAGCAGAGTCTTTATAGATAGTTAGACTATTTATCGTTCAATTACTGGCAAGAGATCTCATCCCAGAACCAATTGCTCTGTGTCGGTGATTCCCATACACCCGGTCCATTTTTCGCGATAAAGCATTTACCTTGATAAGTCACTTTGTCGCCATTAGCCACTTGAGTCACACCTGGTTCCCATGCAATAAAGTCACCTGATAGTGGTGGTTCAGTAACCGGAGGCTCTGTCACTGGCGGCTCGGTAACAGGTGGTTCTGTTACAGGAGGCTCAGTCGTTGGCGGTTCAGTCGCTGGTGGCTCTGTTGGCGTACCTGAGACCAATTTCCAAGGGTCACCTTTAGTAGGCTCATTACCTTGTGACCACCACTTCGCTTCATATACAGCCCCCTTGTAAGAGACTTGGTCGCCCGTGTTATAAACCTTGCCTGCATCCCATGCAGCAACACCGTCTACAGGTGGGTCAACCGGATCGACAGGGTCTAATTTATCGACAACGCGAACTTCAGGCCAACCTGCATGAGATTGGTAGAAGTTAGTAACACACTTCTCGTAATCACCAGCCACTAGCGCTGAATACGCGGTTTGGAAGCCAACCAACTCACATTCAAATGAGTGACCGCCTGGGCGATCTGAGTAGTACTTCCAGTTACCATCCCAGTTGGTGTAAAGCACGTCAGTGGCACCGTTAAGGTTTAAGCTACCGTAAGGCGTTTGTTGCCAACAAGTATTGGTTTCATCAGCTTCGATAGGAATCTGATAGTGCGCCGCTAGACCTTCCCAGTAACGAATGCGGTTAACTGGCTGACCTTTGTCTTTGTTTTGCTCACCACATTCAATACCGCCGTTGATGACGTTGATCGTGGTACCAAAGCCGTAGCCAATGCCCGCATCAATTTCACGCTGCGATGGTACCCAAGTACGATCAATCACGTGCAACATTGCTGGTTTTGGCGCTTGAGGCGTTAAGAAGAACCAAATCGCAGAAGCTAAGTTCAACCATGAGTCAGCGACTAAACCCGGATTTTTCAGCAATACCGATGCATCGCCATCGAACATCACTTCAGAGAACGCGCCGTAGTTAAAGTGGTAAGAAAGCTGTTTTGCACCACGACCAAAATACCCCTGACCAGGTTCACAAGGCCAACGCTTATTTTGCCAATCGTTCTGACCACAGCCTGTGGTGTAACCTTCTTGACCTTCAGACCATCCCATTTCACGCACATGAACCAAGGCTTGTTGCCACTCTTCAAGTGCAAGCGGATTGTCTGATACGTTATCGACCGCAATGTGACCACCGGTTTCCTGAGCAAAGTGTGCAAATGCTGTCACGATGGACTTCTTACAAATCGCGTCTGAATCACGCCCGTCGGTGTACTCACCACAGAATGCAGGGAACTTACCGATCGCACGCAAGAAACGGGTGTACGTATACTCGGGGGCCGCCATCTGAGTAAGGAAGTTCCATTCGCTCTCAGGGAAGACACGTTCAACTCGCTTAACGTTTTCCGGATTGCTTGCTGCTCCTGGAACAATCGCTTCAACAACCGTATTTGGACGAGTCTCTAGCGCTTGTGACCAAATAGCATACATAGGGTCAGAGGTTTTACTTTGCTCCATAGCTTGGATGTCGCCACGAGCAATCACGTAACCATTTGGGTTTTGTGGATCAGGTTGGATATTCATGCTGGCATGAGCTTGTGCAGCGAGTACACAACCCAATGCGAGAGGCAGATGTTTGAGTGCAAACATGTCTAATCTCCGTATTTAACAATACAATATACAAGGAATAACTAGACACATAGTGGATCATGTAGAAAAAACGCCGAGTGAAGTGAATTAATTCTGCGACGCAAATTTCATAAATAAATACTGTTACACAGCGGGTATCACAAAAACTGTTACCTCGACTCAAAAGAAAACGGGGGATAATCCCCCGCTCTCATTTATTGCTATTGCTCTGCTATTACTTGCTCTGACATGAGTGAAGATTGCTGCTTAGAGAGCACCAAATAAATGGCAAACTGCGCCACTATTGCCACCAGCACAATCAAAGGAGAAGCCATTACCCCTGCAACAAGGAAGCTTGTCAGGGCGATAGCGCCGTTGAGTACCGCATAAGGCAACTGGGTTCTAAAGTGCTCATACTGCTCACAACCCGCACCAGTCGAAGACAAAATGGTAGTTTCCGAAATTGGCGAACAATGATCACCAAATAAACCACCAGATAACACCGCACCGATACACACCAGCAATGGCGCATCAATCGCGACTGCGGTTGGTATGACCAATGGCATCATGATGGCAAAAGTGCCCCATGACGACCCTGTAGCAAAAGAGATAATACCCGCCAATAGAAACGCCACGGAAGGCAATAGCCAGTATGGGAAGCCAGCTTGTGCTTGCTCTGCAATGTAGGCCGCTGCACCCAGCTCTTTACCTACGGAGCTTAATGCCCAAGCCAGCACCAAAATCACCGCAACAGACATCATGTTCGACATCCCTTTTAGGTAAACCTGAATGCCATCAGAGAGCTTTCTCACGCCATAAAACGCCATCAAACTAATTAGGGTAATTGCAGCAAAAAAATACGCCGATGAAAGTGCAGCGCGGAAAGTTGACCCTGCCACTTTCTGAAATGGAAAACCGTGAGGAACCAATATTGAACAAAGCACAACTAGCATGACGAGCAGCGGTGCCCAAACAAAACTTGTTTTTGCATTTTTATGCTCAAACACATTTAATGAATCTTGCACTTTTCCAAAATCAGAACCTTGCTCGGCAAGCTGTTCGGCTTTCGCCATTGGTCCAAAATCCAGCTTGAAGAAAGAGATAATCGGAACAATCGCGATCGCTAAAAAGGCATAAAACTGGTAAGGGATCGCGCCAATAAAAGCATCCCAATCACTGATACCTACATCCAGTGCAGCAAACTCTTTTTGAATCAGGCTCATGATATAAACGCCCCAACCGATGAAAGGGATGAGGATCGCCACTGGGGATGAAGTTGAATCGATGATAAAGGCTAGCTTCTGGCGAGAGACTTTCAGTTTATCAAAAAGAGGACGAAAGACAGGACCAACAATTAACGGTGTACCAAGGTCTGAAAAGAAAATAACAACGCCGCCAAACCAAGCAGAAAGCTGTGCTTGGCATTTGCTTGCAACCCACTGAGTGACCTTTTTAGCGAACGCCACGCCACCGCCAGATTTCTCCATCAAGGCAACAAAACCACCAATGAAAACCAAAAGAAGGATGACGCCCGCATTGTAACTGTCAGTCAGTTGCGGCAACAGGTAACTTTTCATCAGTGCGCTAAACGAATCGAGCGGACCTTTATCAACGAATGTGCCTTCTAACATAGCCACACCGCTAACAACACCGGCAAAAAGACCGACAACAACGTTTCTTGTAGTTAGCGCAAGGACTAACGTAATAATGATGGGGATGAGGGAGGTAACATCTGCCTGTTCCATAGCAATACCAACTTTAATATCTAAACACCAAAAATGAATATACATTCAACAATCTCGCATGTATATATTTTCTAATAAAAAAGTTGAGACCTGCGTTCACACTTTTCAGGCATAAAAAAACCAGCCCGAAGGCTGGCTTTACTATTTTAATCTTTACGTCAAATACGAAAGCTAATTCCCAAAATAGTTGGAGTTGCAACTAGGCGACAAGCCATTTCAGCCCTATGAGCATAGGTTTACTATGTGATTAGGGTGAAATGGAGAAGTCAACAACGTTGCTACTTCAAATATGAAGGGAATATTATTCCCATTCGATTGTCGCTGGTGGCTTACCAGAAATGTCGTAAACCACGCGAGAAATACCGTCAACTTCGTTGATGATACGGTTAGAAACCTTACCTAGGAAGTCGTATGGTAGGTGTGCCCAATGTGCAGTCATGAAATCGATAGTTTCTACCGCACGTAGAGAGACAACCCAATCGTACTTACGACCATCGCCCATTACACCAACAGAACGAACTGGTAGGAATACCGTGAACGCTTGAGATACTTTGTTGTATAGGTCTGCAGCATGCAGTTCTTCAATAAAGATAGCGTCTGCACGACGTAGCAAGTCACAGTACTCTTTCTTGATTTCACCAAGAACACGAACACCTAGACCAGGCCCCGGGAATGGGTGGCGGTAAAGCATGTTGTACGGAAGACCAAGCTCTAAACCGATCTTACGAACTTCATCTTTGAACAGCTCACGTAGTGGCTCAACAAGACCCATTTCCATGTCATCTGGAAGACCGCCCACGTTGTGGTGTGATTTGATCACGTGCGCTTTACCAGTCTTAGATGCAGCAGATTCGATAACGTCTGGGTAAATCGTACCTTGAGCTAGCCATTTCGCGTTTTTCAGCTTCTTAGACTCTTCATCAAATACGTCTACGAATACGTGACCGATTGTCTTACGCTTCTCTTCTGGATCCGACTTGCCTTCAAGTGCTTTTAGGAAGCGATATTCAGCATCAACTTTAATGATGTTTAGGCCGAACTTGTCGCCAAACATATCCATTACTTGCTGACCTTCGTTTAAACGAAGAAGACCGTTATCTACGAATACACACGTTAGCTTGTCGCCGATTGCACGGTGAACCAGCATCGCTACTACCGATGAATCAACACCACCAGATAGACCTAGGATAACTTCGTCGTCACCCACTTGCTCTTTAATACGAGCAACCGCGTCTTCGATGATAGATTCAGAAGTCCATAGACGCTCACAGCCACATACGCCAAGAACAAAGTTCTCTAGCATTTGTAGGCCGCCTTTCGTGTGCGTTACTTCTGGGTGGAACTGAACGCCGTAGTACTTCTTCTCTTCGTTCGCCATCGCAGCGTACGGACATGTGTCTGTCTCACCAACTTTCACGAAGTCAGCAGGAATTTCTACTACTTTGTCACCGTGGCTCATCCACACGTCTTGAGTTAGCTCAAGATCTTTAAATAGTGCAGATTCACCAGAAACTTTAACTTGTGCGTAGCCGAATTCACGTTCTGTAGAACCCGCTACTTTACCACCTAGCTGCTCAGCCATAGTTTGCATGCCGTAACATACACCTAGTACTGGCACACCAGAGTCAAATACGTATTGAGGAGCGCGTGGAGAGTTATCTTCCGTTACGCTTTCTGGACCACCAGATAGGATGATACCGTCTGGATTGAATTCACGAATATCCGCTTCTTCAACGTCCCAGCTCCACAGTTCACAGTAAACACCGATTTCACGTACACGGCGCGCTACTAGCTGAGTGTACTGAGAACCGAAGTCCAAGATCAGAATACGTTGGTCATGAATATTTTTAGTCATTTTGAGCAGTCTTATAAGCTAGGTTATTAAAACGGAGGCGAGTGTACTCGCCTCTTATTAATGCTTCAAGGAAAAAAGCAAACGTTTACGTCGAGTGTATAGGTTTTATTTTTACAACAGTAAAAATTAACCGCGACGGTAGTTTGGTGCTTCCTTAGTGATTTGAACGTCGTGTACGTGTGATTCAGCCATGCCCGCACCTGAGATACGAACAAATTCAGCTTTAGTACGCATATCTTCAATCGTTGCTGAGCCAGTAAGACCCATGCTTGAACGTAGACCGCCCATTTGTTGGTGTACGATTTCTTTTAGACGGCCTTTGTATGCGATACGACCTTCGATACCTTCTGGTACTAGCTTGTCTGCTGCATTGTCAGACTGGAAGTAACGGTCAGATGAACCTTGAGACATCGCGCCAAGAGAGCCCATGCCACGGTAAGACTTGTAAGAACGACCGTTGTAAAGAATCACTTCACCCGGTGCTTCTTCTGTACCTGCGAACATTGAACCAACCATCACACAAGATGCGCCTGCTACGATTGCTTTACAGATATCACCAGAGAAACGGATACCGCCGTCAGCGATAACTGGAATGCCGAATGAGTTCGCCACTTCTGCTGCGTCTGCGATTGCTGTTACTTGAGGAACACCAACACCTGTTACGATACGAGTTGTACAGATTGAACCAGGGCCGATACCCACTTTAACTGCGCTAACACCCGCTTCGATAAGTGCTTTAGCACCAGCACCTGTCGCAACGTTACCGCCGATGATGTCTAGATCTGGGTAAGCAGCGCGAGTTTCGCGGATGCGGTTTAGTACACCTTCAGAGTGACCGTGTGAAGAGTCGATAAGTAGAACGTCAACACCCGCTTCAACTAGAGCAGCAACACGCTCTTCGTTACCAGCACCAGCACCAACGGCTGCGCCAACACGTAGACGACCGCGCTCATCTTTACATGCGTTTGGTTTACGTTCTGCTTTATGGAAGTCTTTCGCAGTGATCATACCGGTTAGTTGGAACTCATCGTTCACAACCAATACTTTCTCAACGCGTGCCTCGTGCATCTTCTCTTGCACTTCTTCACGTGTTGCACCTTCTTTTACTGCTGCAAGGTTTTCTTTTGCTGTCATTACTGAAGACACTTTCTTAGAAAGGTCAGTAACAAAGCGCACATCACGACCAGTGATAATGCCTACAAGCTCGTTGTTCTCTGTGATTACAGGGAAACCAGCGAAGCCGTGTTTGTCAGTCAGTGCAACCACGTCAGCGATAGTCGCGTCAGGGTTAACCGTTACAGGATCAGAAACGACGCCTGCTTCAAACTTCTTAACTTTACGAACTTCAGCAGCTTGCTGCTCAATAGACATGTTTTTGTGGATAAAGCCAATGCCACCCTCTTGCGCTAGCGCGATAGCTAGACGAGCTTCAGTAACAGTGTCCATAGACGCTGAAATCATTGGGATGTTTAGGGTGATGTTCTTGGTAAGCTGAGTGCGAAGATCAGCTGTGTTTGGGAGAACAGTGGAGTGAGCTGGCACGAGTAGTACGTCATCGAATGTCAGCGCTTCTTTGGCAATTCTTAGCATTTGCAATATCTCACAATAATAGGAGTAAAAAGAACAATCCAATCTCATCGTTTCGCATAATGAGGGTAACCAATTTTAGGTTATTGGCTACATTTGGATTAGATATTGCGGAGGGATTATACGGTTAACGCAATCGCTTGACCACAAATTTTTTAATTTTTTTCTTGCAATTACCCCCTTGCTATGTATTATATTGCCGCTAATTTCCATACTCACGTCTACGGAATTAGCTGTGCTCTCCCAGACCAATCAAAACATCTTCACTGTTTCTCGTCTCAATGCCGAAGTGCGTCTGCTGCTCGAAAACGAAATGGGGATCGTCTGGCTTGTCGGAGAGATATCCAACTTTTCAGCTCCCGTCTCTGGTCACTGGTACCTCACTCTTAAAGATTCTCGCGCTCAAGTTAAATGTGCCATGTTCCGTGGTAACAATCGTCGCGTCACTTTCAAACCTGCTAACGGCAATCAAGTATTAGTTAAAGCACGTCTGTCTCTGTACGAGCCTCGTGGTGACTATCAATTGATCATTGAGAGCATGCAGCCTGAAGGTGATGGTCGTCTGCAACAAGAGTTCGAAGCACTTAAGATGAAATTGGCAGCAGAAGGTTTGTTTGCTCAAACCAATAAGCAGCCTTTACCTGAGCACCCAAAACGCGTTGGTGTGATCACCTCAAAAACCGGTGCAGCACTGTACGACATCTTAGACGTATTGAAACGTCGTGATCCTTCCCTACCCGTGGTGGTTTACCCAACCATGGTGCAAGGTGAAGAAGCCGCGATTCAAATTGCGCAGGCAATCGGCCGTGCAAACAGTCGTGACGAATGTGATGTATTGATTGTTGGTCGTGGTGGCGGTTCGTTAGAAGACCTTTGGTGCTTTAACAACGAAATCCTTGCTCGCACTATTGCTGCAAGCCAAATTCCGATCATCAGTGCAGTTGGTCATGAGGTTGACGTGACAATTGCTGACTTTGTTGCGGACATGCGAGCGCCTACTCCATCAGCGGCGGCTGAATTGGTAAGCCGTGATAACAGCCACAAAGATCAAGCTTTGGTGACTCGCCAACACAAGCTAGCCAGTGCAATGCGTTACTACCTAGCGCAACAAAAACAGCAATCGGCTCAACTGATGCACCGTTTAGATCGCCAGCACCCAAACTATCAATTGCAGCGCCAGACGCAACAACTTGATGAGTTGGACATGCGCCTACAACGCGCAATGCAACGATTCATCACAACGCGCCAACAAGCGGTTGAGCGTAAGCATCATCGCCTACAACTGAACTCACCAGTAAAACGCTTGGCTGAGCAGAAGTCGAAACTTGATCGAGTCGAGCAAAAATTGCTGGATGCGATGGACCGTAAGTTACTGACCATGCGCCATCAGCTGGCAATCGCGGCGGAGAAACTAGATACGGTAAGCCCACTGGCAACGCTAAAACGTGGCTACTCGATTACTCAAACTGAGCAAGGCCAGGTTGTCACCCAGGCGAAAGATGTAAAAACGGGCGACGTTTTAGTCACCCGCTTATCTGATGGTGAGCTTCGCTCAACCGTTAATTAACTGACTTTTTGAAACTCAAATCGAACACGTGATTTCGATTTGAGTTCATTACAACTGTTGCAGAAATAGTTCGCCGCACCACAAGCTTGTAGCTTTTCTAGTTCAGCATCGCAATCTGGACAAAATCCCACTTTCTTATAATCCGACTCACATTGATTGCAGTGGTATTGACCTGTCCACTCCAGCTCAATATCGCATGTTGGGCAAATATTCGGTTGCATGGTTACCCCTAAAAACTTCTATTTACTGACTCACAGTCTAATCATACGGCAATCTTATGCTTTGATCTTAATCACGCGCGTTTAGCACGCTTGTTTTGATACATAGCAACATCGGCTTGTTGAATAAGCTGCTGTAATACTGCTCGCTCACTGGCAGTACTGCAAGCAACGCCAATACTGGCTTTTACTTTATACTCTTCAAGTTGACACACTTGGTTAAGCTCATCTTCTAAGCGCTCGACAAAAGATTGATAAGTATGCTGGTTTGGGAAACAGCAAAAACCAACAAACTCATCGCCACCATAACGCCCTATCACTGAACATGAACGGAACGCTTGCTTTAAATGCTCAGCCACCAGCACCAAAACTTGGTCTCCGGTCTCATGCCCAAAGCGATCGTTGATGTACTTAAACTCATCGATATCAACGAAAAAGCATCCCACCACAGCGCTGCGTGCACATTTGTGGTTGATCTTGCGATCGACTTCGGTCAAAAGCGCACGGCGGTTGAAGCAGTGCGTCAGTGGATCGCGACTGGCGTGAAAATGAAGTTGTTCTTCTAGGCGATACTTCTCTAAGGCTACCGCATACAAAGCGGCTAGCATTTCGAGAACTTCGAGTTCATAAGGATGAGGTTCAGAAGGTGTATTGCTGTAAATGGCAAATGTCCCAAGCACATGGCCATCCGAAGCAATAATAGGCACAGACCAGCATGCACGGAGTTGAGCTTGTTGAGTCAGCTCAAGGAAAGCGGCCCAGTTAGCGTGATGATCAATATCACTAACGACCACGGTTTGCTTTAAGAATGCAGCAGCGCCACATGAGCCAATATCAGGTCCAATAGGGACGCCTTCAATCGCTTGATTGTAGAAATCAGGTAAGTGTGGGGCAAACTCCAAATGCAGTGTGTTGGTATCGGGGTGCAATCGTAAAATGGAAGCTTGCCTCTTCCCAAATAGGTGTTCACTTAACTTGATAACCTCATGGTTGAGGCTATCGCGTTCCATTCCCAGAGCAAGCTTACCTAAAAGACGATTGACTGCTCGGTGAGCATCTAGCAGTCTATCTTTGTCCATTGTGGCGTATTCATATCGTTATTATGTTAATTAGCCTGAAATATAATAAATCTATTAATATGACACAGGTAACTAACTCACATTATGCGCACGCGACACTATAAAAGATCGAATGCTGATCTTCGGATATTTCCCTTTTGATCAGCGATCACCCCTTAAAAGAATATTTATATAACCACATACCGAAAGCATAAGTTACATATTCTGTCTCTCAATTTTAATCAGAACTAAAGACTACAATTTCGAACAATAAACCACACAAACAGGATTTAATAAAAAGATCAGAATCCAAATTTAGCGTCTTACATCGGTGTGCATTTCGATAGTTTGTGAGTCTATTTCCACTAGTGTGACATGGATAGAACCGAAGTCACTCAAATGGCTCGCATGCGTTCCCCCACAAGGGATGACAGCGATTTCACCTTCACCTAAATCACATTGCCAATAACGTGAATCCGTGAGGTGTTCCCCATGGCAATCGACAGTGATCGCAACGTCTCTTTTTAGCCAATCTTCCAACAGAACATTCACCTGTTGTTCGATGCTTTTCAAGTCAGACAGCATATCTGCACTGTTTAGCCCTCTTTTACGAAGAGTTTTGCCTAAACGATAGGTATCCAGACATTTATCCGGGGTAACAAAGCTGGCCTCTTGGGCGTAGCTATTGAAATCGTAATTACCGTGTGGGTCTTTGCGGTCAGCGTCTTTACGCCAATAGTTTTGCGCTAGCACCTTATTGAGCGCAAGGTATGCAATGTGCCCTGCGCTATGTCCACGGCTTAACGACAACTGGTACTCTTTGTCGACTTCCAATAATGCAGTATCACCAACCTTAATAGCATCAGTTCGTGACAATACGTGCACCACCACAAACGCCCATCCTTCCGTATCGCGTTTTACAGGAATTGCTGTACCGACATGCAATTCTCCACTTGCAAGCTCTACCGCTCCAACTTGGCAATCCGCTACTTCATAGCTTATGCCCTTGATAGTGAGCGTACCTTTGTCTGCTGGATGATCAGGCCAAATGTGGCTGACAGGATGGAAAGGTGTGATTGCTGTAAGTACATAAGTCACTTCTTCTGTAGAGTGAACAAGTTGCACTGGCGCTTCCAGTCGCCAAGTTTGATGACAGAAGCGCGTCTTGGTAGCTGTGATGGTCATGGTCTTCATACTTTAATACATTGCTTAGAACAAAATTCTGCTGATAAAAAAATACCCAAGTCGAAACTTGGGTATTCATAAAATCTTAGGCGATTACTTGTTGCGGTTCTTCACTGCAGACATCATACGCTTGCGCTTACGCTCTTGAGATAGCGTTAGCTTGTTTGTACGGTTCTCGTACGGGTTGTCGCTGTTCTGGAAGTTAATACGGATTGGTGTACCCATGATTTCCAGAGACTTACGGAAGTAGTTCATCAAGTAGCGCTTGTACGAATCTGGTAGATCGCGAACCATGTTACCGTGAACAACCACGATTGGTGGGTTGTAACCACCCGCGTGCGCATACTTCAGCTTAATACGGCGGCCACGAACCATTGGTGGTTGGTGATCGTCTGTTGCCATCTTCATGATACGAGTCAGAACAGAGGTACCAACACGTGTCGTTGCCGACTTGTACGCTTCTTGAATCGATTCGAACAAGTGACCAACACCTGTACCGTGAAGCGCAGAGATAAAGTGAATGCGAGCGAAGTCAACGAAACCTAAACGACGGTCGAGTTCTTTCTTCACGTTCTCTTTCACTTCGTTATCTAGACCATCCCACTTGTTCACTGCTAGTACGATTGAACGACCAGCATTCAATGCGAAGCCAAGTAGACTCAGGTCTTGATCAGAAATGTTTTCACGTGCGTCGATAACCAATAGAACCACGTTTGCGTCTTCTACGGCTTTCAGTGTTTTAACAACAGAGAATTTCTCTACTGTTTCGTTGATACGACCACGGCGACGTACACCAGCAGTATCGATCAATACGTACTCACGACCATCACGTTCCATTGGAATGTAGATTGAGTCACGCGTAGTGCCTGGCATGTCGTATACCACTACACGCTCTTCACCAAGAATACGGTTTGTCAGTGTCGATTTACCAACGTTTGGACGACCAATGATCGCCAGTTTGATTGGCTGGTCTTGCAGACGTTTGAACTCTGCTTCTGCGTCTTCTTCGGTGTAATCTTCAACCGCTAGCTCTTCATCTTCGAACTCAGTCAGATCTTCAATCTCACCTTCTTCAGATTCACTTGCCAGCAGATCATCAAAGAATGGCGCTAATGCGCGTTCTAGCAATGCCGTCACACCACGACCGTGTGCTGCAGCAATTTGGTACATATCGTCAACACCAAGTTGCCAGAAGTCGGCACAAGCTGCATCGGCATCAATACCATCGATCTTGTTTACTACCAGCATTGCTGGCTTTTCGATTTTGCGCAGGTGCGCAGCAATCGCTTCATCCGATGGCGTTAAGCCAGCGCGACCATCAACAAGGAATAGTACTACGTCAGCTTCATCAATCGCAGCGAGCGATTGTTCTGCCATCTTCGTTTCTACGCCTTCTTCTGTGCCATCAATACCACCGGTATCGATAACGATAAATTCGTGTTCTTCACCAAGGCGAGCTTGGCCATATTTACGGTCTCGCGTTAGGCCAGGGAAGTCCGCAACCAACGCGTCACGTGTGCGTGTCAATCGGTTAAATAGTGTAGATTTACCTACGTTCGGACGCCCTACTAGAGCAACAACAGGTACCATAACAACCTCTACAATAATCTTTCTTCTGTAGTTATAGGTAACGACTTGCTCGATGCCAAATCAAACCAGCTTTTTACCTATAACCACGTCAGGAATAACGGTTAATAAATAATTTCAAACAACAAAACGGCTCCTAACTGTTACCAGCCAGGAGCCGAATGTGAATTATATCACGATATTATTCGTTAATGGTTAGTTTCTTTACATCGCCATTGCGAGTTGTAATCACGTAACCATCAGACAATAACGTCGGACCAACAGCAAAACCACTGTCATCGACATATTGTTGTGCAACGAATTCGCCTGTAGAGCGATCGATCCAGTGTAGGTAACCCAATGTATCACCCACCACTAGGTAATTATCAACGATAACTGGAGCAGTAAGCTGACGGTATTCCAGCTTGCTGTTTTCCCAAAGCTCAGTACCACTGCGAGCATCGACTGCCACTACATGATCTTTCTCAGTGATCACGAAAATACGGCTACCATCTGTCGCGATATCGTTCGCCGATGAGTAGTTGCGCTTCCAAATTGGGTTTGCGCTGCGCAAGTCGATAGCAATAAGCTGACCGTTATAACCGATGGTGAAAAGAGTGCCACCTAGAACAACCGGTGAAGAATCTACGTCTACCAGACGATCGATTTCCGTTGCACCTTTTGGTGTACCTACTGGTTGTTGCCAAATAAGCTGACCACGTTCAACAATCGCTGCTGCCAGTCGGCCGTTTGCCGTACCCCAGAATACACCACCACCGATCGCCGTTGGCGTACTATCACCACGCAGCGTCAGGTTTGGTACTTCGGTACTCAGTGCCCAGCGTTGTTCACCCGTGCTTTCATCTAACGCAATCAACGTGCCACGGCTCGTGTTTACGATGATCATGCCCGAATCCGCAACCGGTCGTGCTAGAACTTCACCACCAACTTCGATACGCCAAATGATTTCACCAGTTTCTTGGCTAAGTGCAATGACTTCACCATTTTCAGAACCGATGTACAGGTTACCGTAAGCGGCAGTGATGCCACCAGAAAGACGCGCAATCACATCTTCTTCTAGGTCAATTTGCCATTTTTGCTTACCGTTTTCTGGATCCAGCGCTTTAACTAGACCATCACGGCTTGCAACAAACAAAGTGTCATTTGCCACAACAGGCGACAGTTTTGAGAAATAGTGCCCTACGCCATCACCAATCGACGTCGACCATTTCGCGCTTGGCGTAAACTCGCTGTCTACCTGAGGTAGTGGAGCCATGACAATGGTATCTTCCTCGCCAGCACAACCAGCTAGGATTCCCACTGTTAATGCCCCTAACAAGGCTTTCTTAAAGACTCTTTTCATCCAATGCGGTCCTTATTTCGCCAAGTCGTCCAATTTCATTTGTAGCGTTGGGCTAGCGTCTGCAGCTTGTTGAGCTTCAGTGTACGCTGCGTATGCTGCTTCTTTGTCACCTTGACGAAGAGCGATATCACCACGCAGCTCAGCAATACGACCAGTCCATGCTGCATCAGTCACTTTGCCTAACTCAGCATTTGCTGCGTCAAAGTTACCCATTTCAGCTTCAATGCGCGCAATACGGTAGCTGATAAGTGGAGATAGCGCGGCATCTTTGGTGTTGCTTTGAGCCCATTTCAGTTGCTCAAGTGCAGCAGAAAGATCTTTCGCATCCACTTGTACTTTCGCTAGTTGAAGTGCTGCAAGTACTGAGTACTCTTTAACTTCGTTTGAGTCGATGAACGCTTGAATGTCCGCTTGTGCGTCTGCACCTTTGGTTTGCAGAGCGTTCATTACTGTTGTGTAGCTTTGAGAAGCTGCTTCACTCGCCTGAATCACAGAATCCTGGTAGTAACGCCAGCCAAATAGACCACCTAAACCAACAACCGCACCGATGATGACGGCTTTGCCGTTTTCCTTCCACCAGTCTTTAATGGCTTCAACTTGTTGTTCTTCAGTATCGTAAAGTTCCACTTCCTGTCCTCTTAAAACATGTAAATGACAGCGAGGCTGCCATTGTTCCTATTTCGTCGAAAGGCTCCTATCTTGGGAGCCTTACTATTACGAATTAGGATTTAATCTTTAGCTTATTAAAAGACTTAAATCAGTGCTGCGATCTTCTCAGCAACTTCTGCTTGGTTGTAAGTCTCTTGCTCACCACCCACCAAGTCTTTTAGTACTACGGTGTTTTCTGCAACTTCATTTTCGCCCAGAACCAATGCTACTACAGCACCCACTTTATCTGCGCGCTTAAACTGTTTCTTGAAGTTACCACCACCGAAGTGGCTCATCACGCGAACGCCTGGGATTGCTTCACGAAGCTGTTCTGCTAGCTTCATACCCACCATCATTGTGCCTTCGCCTGCTGTCACAACGTAAACATCGACACTGCGACGAACGTCTGTTAGCTCTAGTGTTTCTAGCATCAGTACAAGACGCTCTAGACCCATAGCAAAGCCAACAGCTGGTGTTGCACTGCCGCCTAATTGCTCTACAAGACCATCGTAACGACCACCGCCACATACTGTGCCTTGAGCACCTAGGCTCTCAGTGATCCACTCAAATACCGTGCGGTTGTAGTAATCCAGACCACGAACTAGACGCTCGTTAACTGTGTATTCGATACCTGCAGCGTCTAAAAGTTCACATAGACCTGCGAAGTGTGCTTTAGATTCTTCACCTAAGTACTCAGAAAGACGAGGTGCATCACCTAAAATAGCCTGAACGTCCGGGTTCTTCGTATCTAGAACTCGCAGTGGGTTCGTGTGCATGCGACGCTTACAATCTTCGTCTAGCACATCGATATGTTGCTCAAGGAATGCAACCAGTGCCGTGCGGTAGTCTGCGCGGTCTTCTTGAGAACCGATAGAGTTAAGCTCAAGACGAACATGCTCATTGATACCCAACTCACGCCATAGACGTGCTGTCATCATGATAAGCTCAGCATCAACATCTGGACCATTTAGACCGAACACCTCAACACCACACTGGTGGAATTGACGGTAACGACCTTTCTGCGGACGCTCGTGGCGGAACATTGGGCCCATGTACCATAGACGTTGTTCGTCGCGGTTAATCAGGCTGTTTTGAATACATGCACGTACACAACCCGCCGTACCTTCAGGGCGAAGTGTTAGGCTGTCTCCGTTACGATCATCAAAGGTGTACATTTCTTTTGAAACGACATCTGTCTCTTCACCAACCGCGCGGCTGAATAGGTTTGTTTCTTCAACGATTGGCATGCGCACTTCGTTGTAGCCGTATGCGCTCACAGTACTTTTTACTGCGTTTTCAAGTTTCTGCCACAGCGGAGACTGAGTTGGAAGGCAGTCGTTCATGCCTCGGATTGCTTGGATTTTCTTTGCCACAATTATTACCGTCGCTTAGTAACCCGAGCACACTTAGCGTGCTCAAGCTATGAGATTAATCTTCTTGTTTGATATCGATGCGGTTAGCTTGGTCTAATACAGACGCTTTCGCACGGATTTTCGCTTCTAGTTGGTTCACTAGATCATCGTTGTCGAAACGCTCTTTTTGACGTTTGCCGTCTTCGTAGAATGCGCTCTTCTTGTTGCTGCCAGCTAGACCTAAGTGTGAAACCTCAGCTTCACCAGGGCCGTTTACGACACAGCCGATGATAGACACATCCATAGGTGTGATGATGTCTTCTAGGCGCTCTTCCAGTGCGTTCACTGTATTAATCACGTCGAATTCCTGACGTGAACAGCTTGGACAAGCAATAAAGTTGATACCTCGTGAGCGAATACGCAGAGACTTAAGAATATCAAAGCCAACTTTGATCTCTTCTACCGGATCTGCCGCCAACGAGATACGCAGCGTATCACCGATGCCTTCAGCCAAAAGCATACCAAGACCAACCGATGATTTCACTGCACCAGCGCGAGCACCACCCGCCTCGGTGATACCAAGGTGCAAAGGTTGGTCAATCTGTTTGGCCAATAGACGGTATGAATCCACCGCTAGGAACACATCTGACGCTTTCACACTGACTTTGAACTGGTCAAAGTTAAGACGGTCTAGATGATCCACGTGACGCATCGCCGACTCTACCAATGCCTCTGGCGTTGGCTCACCGTATTTCATCTGCAGATCTTTTTCCAAAGAACCGCCGTTTACACCGATACGGATAGGGATGTTTTTGTCACGGGCACAATCAACAACAGAGCGAATACGCTCTTCGTTACCGATGTTGCCTGGGTTGATACGCAAACAATCAACACCGTACTCGGCCACTTTCAGGGCAATACGGTAGTCAAAGTGAATGTCCGCAACTAACGGCACAGACACTTGCTGTTTGATGAGCTTAAAGGCTTCCGCAGCATCCATAGTAGGAACAGAAACACGTACAATGTCTGCACCCACTTTTTCTAATGCTCGGATTTGTGCGACTGTGGCTTCCACATCAGTCGTGCGAGTGTTTGTCATTGACTGTACTGCAATTGGTGCACCATCACCAATTGGCACATCACCCACATAAATACGCGTCGATTTACGACGAATAATTGGAGATTCGTGTTGCATAATATTTATAACGGTAAAGTGAATCTAGCTACTTTGCCTGAAGTATACCCAGAAAGGTCGACAGGTTCACTTGCAAATGTCATTGTGACGCCTTCAGGTGCGCCTAATATCACTTTAAACGGTGCTTTTCCGGCAAGTTCTACGTCTTGGCCCGGCTTACGAGTACCGCTTACTAACGTTTTGCCATTCGCGTCTTTGACTTGAATCCAGCAATCCGCTTTGAATTTCATAGTTAGCAGTGTCATGCCTTCTGGCACAACTGGGGCTGCTGGTTCTTCTGCCTCTTGCGCATCTTCAATCACCGCGACAGGTTCTTGAGCGGCTTCTTCTGTCACTTCTGCCGCTACTGCAGCAACGACTGGCTCAGTCACATCACCCGCCGCACTCATCGCCGTATCAGCTTCAGAAACCACGGTTAGCGCAGCCGATACTGGCGCAATCTCAGCAGGAGTGCTGGCAATAAGCTCATCGGCACTCATTTGGTCGATGTCTGCATCATCAGCAACTTGCTCTGTTTCCGCAGTTTCTGCACTTAACTGCGCAAGGCTGTTTTCTTGTTGGTTCTGCCACCACCATGCCCCCGAAATACCGGTGATCACGATAGCAATCGCCCAAGTGAGTAACATGATGCGGCTGTTGTGTTTCTCGTGTTTGGTTTTACGAGAGAAACTCTGCATCTCTGTCTCTTGTGGCTTAACATGCACTTCAGATGTCTGCTCTAAAGCTGCCAAAACAATCTTTTCATCAAGGCCAACAAGCTTGGCATACGAACGCAAGTAACCACGTGTAAACGTTGTTACCTGTTGCTCTTCAAATCGATTGTTTTCAATATCTTCAATAACAGAAACGCGAAGTCTAAGGCGATCAGCAACGTGCTTCTGAGTCATGCCTAGAGATTCGCGTTTGTTTTTAAGTAACGTGCCCGCTTCCATCGAAAGTGGCACTTCATTCGTATTTTCGTGTTCTGTCATAATGGCGGTATTTAATCTGTTTGGTGGCTAACACGGTTATTTATTTTCGTTTTTGTTCTAATCAAGCCTAACTTAAAGATAGCTAGCCTAAACGTGTTAACCAAAATAATCTTTTAGAAATTCTCAGTGTACAAAGTAAGAATGCTCGTTTTGCAATGATTCAGCAAAGCGTATTGGAAAAAATACTGAGAATTGTCAGTGTCGTAGTTATATTTCACTTACCATGATAAGCGAATGTTTAACGAAGACAAAAACTCTTTGCACTCAAATTAACAGATAGCTCAAGCTTTTGTCCAAAAATTGACACAGTAACGCGAAATAATCGCCGATACGATTGTCAGTGTCAGATTACATTCCACCTTCGAGAAACAAAATAGCCAGAGCAAAAGGCTCTGGCTATTTTTCTATTCTTTGCGAATTACACCGCTTTTACGTCGATGGTTTCTGCACCACGTGCTGCTTTTAAAGCTGCGGTACGTTTTGTGCGGTCAATAACATCACCAACCAACTGACCACATGCTGCATCGATATCATCACCGCGCGTTTTACGAACCGTTACTGTGTGCTCGTATTGCATTAGCGTTTTCTGGAAACGGTCAATGCGCGAGTTACTTGGTTTCTTATAAGGAGAACCTGGGTACGGGTTAAACGGAATCAGGTTGATCTTACATGGGGTATCTTTCATCAATTCAGCCAATTCACGTGCGTGGTCCATGTCATCGTTCACATGATCAAGCAGTACGTACTCAACGGTTACTTTACCGCGGTTCGCATTTGAAGACGCAATGTAACGACGAACAGACGCTAGGAAGTCTTGGATATCCCAACGGTCGTTGATTGGCATGATTTGGCTACGTAGTTCGTCGTTTGGCGCGTGTAGAGAAATCGCCAATGCGACGTCGATTTTGCCCGTCATCTGATCAAGACCAGAAACCACACCTGAAGTTGATACGGTTACACGACGTTTAGAAAGACCGAAACCCAGATCATCAAGCATGATTTCTAGTGCTGGGATTAGGTTCTTCATGTTAAGAAGTGGCTCACCCATGCCCATCATCACTACGTTAGTGATTGGACGACGGCCTGTTTCTTTCTGCAAACCAATTTCACGTGCTGCACGCCATACCTGACCAATGATTTCAGATACTTTTAGGTTACGGTTGAAGCCCTGTTGTGCTGTTGAACAGAACTTACATTCCAACGCGCAACCTACCTGAGAAGACACACATAAGGTTGCTCGGTCATCTTCTGGGATGTAAACCGTTTCTACGTCTTGGTCACCCACCTTCATCGCCCACTTAATTGTGCCGTCTGAAGAGTGCTGAGCTTCTGCCACGGTAGGTGCTTTGATTTCACACTTGTGCTGCAGTTTTTCACGTAGCTTCTTGTTGATGTTCGTCATGTTGTCGAAGTCATCAACACCGAAATGGTAGATCCACTTCATAACCTGATCAGCACGGAACGCTTTTTCGCCTAGCTCATCCGCGAAAAATTGACGCATGCCCTTGCGATCAAAGTCGAGTAGATTGATTTTTTCAGTGGTCATGTTGCCTCTCAATGACTGAAACAAGAATAAGGGCGCGAATTGTACAGCCTTTATGCAGCTACAACAAGGGCTGTAAGACCCTGACTTCGCTAAGGCATTAAAATCTTAATGATTAAATTTTAGCCAATTATTCTTCTTCACTCTTTCTGAGTAACGGATAATAAATGTATGGTCCGCCCCGTTATTGCAACTACAATTTAGTAATAACGGAGTTGGTTTGCGCTAATGTATTCGGAGTCCTCGTTGGGAACATTAACTTCCCCGCTCCACGATGATATCCGCGCCAGATTATCCTTAAAAGCCCCAAAGCA